>JAQGHH010000489.1 GCA_028288945.1 Phycisphaerales bacterium | reverse complement strand
TCAGACTTCCATTTCTTGCCCAAGGGCCGTGCGGCGGGGGTCAAGGGGGCGGCGGTCTCCCTATCCGTCAAATGCGTCACCGGCAAGGACAACTCGTGCGCGATTCGCACGCACACGGAACAGCCGGAGCTTGTGTCGGCGCCTGCTCGCCGACCTATCCGGTTAGGTTTCGCAGGAAGGGAGAAGGAGATGTCCGTCGTTCGCCGCAAAGCAGGTCCACGTGGGCGCTTTTCGTTCCGCCACGTTCTTGCCGCAAAGTCCCGCAGTGCGTCCGCCTCGGCCAACAACCGGCCCGCTTACCGCGCCGAAGCACTGGAGGGGCGTTGCCTCCTCTCCTCCGTGACTTGGACGGGCGCGCACAACAACGGGCTCTGGACCGATCCCCTCAACTGGACGGGCGGCACGGGTGTGCCCACAGCCAGCGACAACGTCACCATCGGCAGTGGATTCACAACGATCAGCATCCCCAGCGGAACCCAGTCGATCAACAGTGTAACCAGCGCTTCGCCGTTACAAATCAACGGCGGCAGCCTCGTTCTCGCGACGACATCCACTGTTTCCACCCTCACAATTTCCTCGGGCACGCTGGACGGCGCTGGGAACGTGACGGTCTCCGGCGCGTTGACCTGGTCGGGCGGGACGATGCAGGGGACTGGCAAGACCGTTTCCGCGGTGGGTGGCACCCTCAGCATCGACACCTCGGCGCATAACCTGAATCGCGTCCTGGAGAGTGACGGCACGGCAACCTGGACGGCGGGCGACATCCAGATGAGCGGCGGCACCTTCAACAACAACGGATCATTCACCTTCAACATCGCCGCGACCTACAAGGGCTACGGGGGCTATGGCGGCGCTAACGCCTTCAACAACGCCGGCTCCTTCACGAAACTCGGCACGGCTGAAGGCGGCTTCGCCGCCACCCCCAATCCCGCCTTCTACTACACCGTCCCCTTCAACAACACCGGGACCGTCAGCGTGCAGGCTGGCACGCTGGCCATCTACTCGGGGGGCGCCAGCACCGGGAACATGAGTGCGACCGCCCCCGGAACGCTGCTGTTTGGCAACATCTTCACCTACCACTACAACGTCGGCGCGACCGTCACCGGGGCTGGGACGATCGCCTTCCAGGGTGGGGTCTACAGCTTCGCTTCAGGCCAGTTCAACCCCACCGGCACGGTGAACTTCACCGGCGGAACGATCTTCGTCAACAATGCCTTCACCCCCACGGCCTTGGGGACCATTGGGGCGACCGTCACCTTTAACAACGCCATAAACTATACCGGCGCGGTGAACATCACCGGCTCGGCCACCTTCGCCTCCGCCGAGACCTTTAGCGCCCTGACCTTGACCGGCACGCTGGACGGCGCGGGCGACGTGACCGTCACGGGCGCGCTGGCCTTGTCGGGCGGGACGATGCAGGGAATGGGCAAGACCGTTTCCACCGCCGCCGGTACGCTCAGCATCGGTGCCGGCATCCACAATCTCACGCTCACCCGCGTCCTGGAGAGCGACGGCACGGCGACGTGGACCGGCGGCGTGATCCAGATGAACGGCGGCACGATCAACAACAACGGCTCGTTCACTTACAACAGCACCGCGTCGTACCAGTGCTCCGGCCTCGGCGGCGTAAAAAACGCCTTCAACAACGCCGGCTCTTTCATCAAGCTGGGCGCAAGCGAAGTCGGCTTCTTCGGCAGTTCCGGCACCGTCCCGTTCAACAATACCAACACCGGCACCGTCAGCGTGCAGGCCGGCGCCATGAAACTCGAGAACGCGCCGAACCTGTCAGGCGGCGTGCTCACGGGCGGGACTTGGGCCGTGTTCTCCAATAGCAAATTGAAGCTCCCCGGCTCCATCACCACCCTCGCCGCCAATGTTCTGCTCAACGGCGTCGGCTCGATCATCACTAATTCCGACGGCGTCACCAACGCGCTGGCCGGCCTTGCCGCGATCGCCAGCGGCGGAAGCCTTTCCCTCCAGATCGGGCAGGGCCTCTCCGTCACGCCTGCGGGCGGGACATTCACCAACCACGGTACGGTCACATTAGGCGCGGGGAGCCACCTCTCGGTCGCCGGCGCCTTCATTCAGACCTCCGACGGGACCTACATCACGCAACTCTCCGGCCCCACGACCGCAAGCTTCGGGCAGATCGCGGCAACGGGTACGGCAACGGTCGGCGGCACGTTGCAGGCAACCCTCGGGGCCGGCTATGACCCGGCCGCGGGCCAGAGCTTTGATGTCGTCACCGGTTCGTCGGAGGCGGGCACCTTCTCCAGCTTTTCCGGCGGGAATACTCCCAGCGGGCGGCCACTGGTCATTGGCTACACCGCGGCGACTGCGACCATCACCGTCAACCCCGCCGCGCCTACTCTTCTTGCCGCCCAGATCGACGACGGCAACAAACAGCGTTCCCTCGTGCGCAGCCTGACGTTCACTTTCTCCACTCCGGTCACGCTCTCCACGGGGGCCATCACCCTGGCCTTGTCGAACACCGGTGGCAGCGGCGCGAACAACGGCGGCGCGCCCACGGACGCCTCGGCCGGCCTCGGCACGCCGGTCAGCTCCGATGGTGGTCTCACATGGACCATTCCCATCGTGGCTACCAGCGCCTTCAGTTCCTTCGGCAGCCTCACCGACGGCATCTACACTGTGGCTGTTCACGCCAGCTTGGTCACCGATGCCTATAGCCAGCACGTCTCCGGCGGGGATCAGATTAAGACTTTTCACCGCCTCTTCGGAGACCTCAACGGAGATAAACGGGTCAATGCCACCGACTACCAGTTGTTCGCCGCCGCCTTCGGCGCATTGAGTACTTCGCCAAATTACGTCCTCTACCTGGACTACCAACACGATGGCCGGATCATCTCCAATGATTACCAGCAGTTCGCCGGCCGCTTCGGCAAGGCATTCATTTACGCCGCGTGACCTGTGATAAGCGGCACCGATTTATTGTGACGATCGAGCCACGACCGTGTATGGTACGCGGCGCAAATTTTCGACACGTCGATTGCCGTTCGGCAATCCATCCATCATGGAAGGGAAGGTTATGAAGCTGGCGCCTCACACAGCGTTGTCCTGGCTTTCGTTTCGCCCGTCGAACGTGATGGGCGATAAAATCTCCGCGGCTTCCGGCCGTCGCCGCTCGGGGTGGCATGCCTTGCGGGCGGCCGTGTGCGTTGAGCCGCTGGAACGTCGGCGGCTGATGGCGCAGATTGTCGTCAACGAGCTGGGGGATGATCTGACGCCGGACGGAAAAGTGAATTTGCGCGAGGCCATCATGGCCGCCGAGACGGACACTTCGGTGGACGGCTCGGTGAGCGGATCCAGCGACGACACGATCACCTTCGATCCAAGCCTCACGGCCGCGGGCGACGCGGCCATCACGCTTTCAAGCTTTTACCCCGGGCTTGGCGCGACGGAATTCGGTCCGTCGGCGTTCATCCTTTCGACCAACATTACCATCATCGGCCCATCGGGGAACAACGGCATCACCATCCAGCGTGATCCGGCGGCGACCAGCGCATTCCGACTGTTTCACGTCAAGACCGGCGCGAGCCTCACACTCGATAACCTCACGCTCAGCAACGGTCTGGCGCATGGCGGGAACGGAGGCGGAGGCGCTGCCGGCCTCGGGGGCGCGGTGTTCAATCAGGGAACCCTCATCCTGAACGGCGACACCCTCACCGGCAATGCCGCGGTCGGGGGGAACGGCGACGGGAACTATGACAGCGGTGGGGGCGGAGTGGGCGCCGATGGCGGAATGGGCGGCGGATCGAGCAACGACGGCGGAGGACCCAACGGCGGCTCGGGCCAATTCTTTTCTGTTAGCGACGGCGGCTATGGCGGTGGGGGCGCGGGCAACTGGGGGCAGTTGGACGGCGGCGCGGGCGGATTTGGAGGCGGGGGCGGCAACGGAATTGACGCCGGGGGCAACGGCGGCTTTGGCGGGGGGGGCGGGGGAGGTGGGTCCACGGCCGGCAACGGAGGGTTTGGCGGCGGCGACGGCATCTACGACACGCGAGGCATCGGCGTGTTGGGCGGCGGCGGGGGCGGGGGAATGGGCGGTGCAATCTTCAACGAAAGCGGAAGCGTCACCCTCACCAACTCGACCCTCTCCGGAAACTCCGCCCAAGGCGGCGTTGGAGCATTCGGCGCGACCGGCGGCAGCGCGTTCGGCGCGGCGCTGTTCGCCCGCAATGGCACTACCACCCTCCTCAACTGCGACCTCGTCGGCAATACTGTCGCCGCAGGCCACGGCGGCTCGCCCGCCGCGGACGGGGCGGGCTTCTATGTCCTCAGCGACGGTCCTACCGCCGGCACAACCTCGGTCTCCATCAACAACACCGTCGTGGCCCTGTCTTCCCCAGGCAGCAATGATTTCGTCGCCCAGGGCTCCGGCGTGGCGGTCACTGGGACCAACAACCTGGTGCAATCCAACGTCGGCGTCCCCGCGGGAGTCATCAGCCAGACCGCCGACCCACAGCTCGGCGCTCTTGCCGACAACGGCGGCCCCACGTTCACCCACCTGCCCGCCTCCACCAGCCCGCTGATCGATCATGGCGGCAACGCCGCCGCGTCAGGTCTGGCCACCGATCAGCGCGGCCGAGCGCGGATCGCGCCCACCGGCGGCACCATCGACATCGGCGCGGTTGAAGTCCAGCCTGCGGTTGCGCCGCCGACGTACATCGGCACGCAGATCGACGACGGCAACCGCCAGCGCTCAATGGTCCGCAGCCTTAAATTCACTTTCTCCAGCCCCGTGAAGCTTTCCGCCGGGGCCATCACCCTGGTCCAACTGAACACCGGCGGCAGCGGCGCGAACAACGGCAGCGCCCCAACCGACGCCTCATCCGCTTTGGGCACGCCGGCCAGTCCCGACGGTGGTCTCACCTGGGTGGTGCCGATGGTGGCCACCAGCGCCTTCAGTTCCTTCGGCAGTCTCACCGACGGCATCTACACTGCCACTGTTCACTCCGACTTCGTGACCGACGCCTTCGGCCAGCACCTCGCCGGCGGCGATCAGGTCAAGACTTTCCACCGCCTCTATGGCGACATCAATGGCGACAAACGGGTGAACGCCAGCGACTACCAGTTGTTCGCCGCCGCCTTCGGAAGTGTCAATACGTCACCAAACTACGTGGTCTATTTCGACTTCAACCACGACAACCGGATCATCTCCACTGACTACCAGCAGTTCACCCGGCGCTTCGGGAAATCCTTCGTCTACACCTGATGGCCCATCGGGCCGGAGCGAATCGCGTGTCAGGCCGGAGTGCCCGCGGGTTGGCCGGAGGTTTAGGATTCGGCGGGCTTTAGGTCTATGAATTCTTCGGGAGGGGGGCATCAGATTTTTAATTGTCAGTCCGCAAATGACGATAGGTGCATTGAAGCCAGGAGTGTGCCCGAATGCTGCAATTGGTCGAATCCAAACCCGCCATCGATGCTTTTATTGAGAAGCACGATTCCGTCGCGGCTCTGCCCGAGAATATGAGCCGCATCATACAGATGGCGGGGGACAGGGATTGCAATACCACGCAACTCGTCCGGCTGATCTCGCAGGACGCCGCCCTCGCAGGCCAGATCATGAAGGCCGTGAACAGCGCCTACTACGCGTTGCCGACCAAACTGACGCGCCTCGACCGCGCCGTCGCGTTTATGGGACTTCGCGCCGTCAAACAGGTGACGCTGTCCGAGACGCTTCGAAAAATGTCCAAGCCCGTGAAGCTCGGCAGCTATGACGCGCGGTCTCTCTGGGACCACAGCGTCGGCGTGGCCATCCTCGCCCGCGAGCTGGCCGTGAAATCCAGGGCGATGGACCCCGAAGAGGCGTTTCTGGCCGGGATGCTGCACGACATCGCACTGCTTCTTGCGGCACAGTCGGAGCCGGCGAACGGCGCTCAACTGTTTACACAAGCCGAATCTGCCGCGGGCTCGTTCGAGCCGCTCGAGCAGGAAATCTACGGGTTCAATCACAGCGAACTGGGCGAGCGGCTTGCCGGGAAATGGAAATTGCCCGAGCAGGTGGCGTCCGTCATTCGCTGGCACCACGAGCCCCGCAACGCGCCCGAAGCGCACCGCGCCATGTGTACCCACGTCTATGTCGCCGACACGCTTTGCTGCGAAGCAAACGTCGGCTGCCCCCTGACCTGCCGCCTGCAGCAGGTGACCGATGAGGACCTGGCGGCGACGCGGCTCTCCCGCGAAGTCACGGAAGAAACCGCGGCCAAGCTGCGGATCCTCATGCGACTATTCGTAAACTAGGGCCTTCCTCTCCTTTTTATCGCATCAATGACTGGCAAGCGGCGATCTCGTGTCGCAGCCGGAAATTTCTCCGACGGCGGCGTCTATATTCGGGGGCCGGGAGGTGCGCCGTGCGTTCAATCCGCCGCGGATTCTCACTGATCGAACTGCTCGTCGTGCTGGGCTCCTTTGCCCGGAAGCAACCGAAGCGGGAAATGTAATCGGGTCGGCGACAATGGCCTGGGGACCCAACAGGACCTATGTCACTGTCAGCCCCAATTACGTAATGCGTGACGTCTTTGTCGGCAGCTACGGGTTCAACCGCTGGCTTAATGGGATGACCGCAGCGCAGTCGGCATCGCTGTCGGATGATGCGGAACAAATACATTGCCCTGCCCGCCACGCAAACCGATCGGATTCCCGTGACGGGAGACTGCATCGAAGAATGGGCAATGCCGCGCGACAATGATGACGTCCCGGCCGACCTGCAAAGCCCGCTGCCGCATTGGAGCGACGCGGGCAAGCCGCCGCCCGGGCCGTCCGGCACCATGGCTTATTTCTGCATTGGCCGACACCGCCGGGCAATCAACCTCGTCTTCCTCGACGGCCATGCGCAACGGGTGGAGCTCTCTGAACTTTGGATGCTCAAGTGGAATAACCAGTTCACGCCCAGGCAAGTCCACGTCCCCGATTGACGCCCCGTGGCCCGGCCTGCCGGAGAAACGCCTTTTTCTGAAGCTCCGCGACCGTTTTATTCGATGCATTATGCTGACCCTCTCACTGGAGCCAGCATGAAACGCATCGCCCGGAATCCACGCGCCATATCCCGAAAGATCCTGCTCACATCCGTTGTGGGTTTTGTGCTCGCCCCGAGCGCCCGGGCGGCGGTTACCAACGATACGATCAAGGCGGATGCCGCGAAAATTGCCGCGGACGTTGCGCTCGTGCAGGCCGACGAGCAAAAGTGCAAGGACGTCGTGGAGCCGGCGCGAAAGACGTTGCGCGACGCGCGCGAAAAGCTCCGCACCGATGCCACCCCGCTCGAGGCGAAGCTCAAAGCGGACGAAGATCAGTGGCACCTGACCCTTGTGGCCGATGACGCGGCCATCACATCGGCCCGGCAGGCCGGTGAGGCCGCGGTCCATGCGGCAGAGCATAAGCAGCACCAGGAACAGCAAGCCGCCCGGCGTAGCAAAGGCGCCGAACCCTCGCCCGCCGCCGGCGATGCGGAGATAGCGGCCGCCCGTCAGAAACTGGAAGACGACGTTAAGACGCTCAGGGCCAAGCGCAAGGCGGACGAGGCGCTGCGCGATCAGGCGGTGGCCGCCGACAAGTCGTCGATGGCCGAGGCCCTGAAGCCCGACACGGACGCACTGCATGACGCGCAGAAGCAATTCGATTCGGCCCGCCTCTTTGAAGTAAGTCTCGAAGCTGACAAAGCCGCCCTCGAAATAGACCGCAATCAGCTCAAAGCCGACATGGAAGCGCTGCAGCAGAAATGACAACGGGGGCGTCTGACGGTAAACCGTTGGACATGAAACCGCTCCTCCACGCCGTCGCGGCCTCATTCACTTTTTGCTGTCTTGGCGTCGCCAGCGCGCAGGAGAAGCCTGCCGCACCGCACTACTACGAGGAAGAAGTCGCCGCTTCCAACCCGCTCCGCACCGGGCAGGCGAAGGAGCTGGACGCCTACGTCACCGCGCTCAAGCGTGACGACAACCGCCTTCACACGCTGTTTCAGCCGGACTATTCATCCCCGCAAGCGTTCGAGAACTCCGCAAGGCCGCTGCGCAAAGCGTTCTGCGACAGCATCGGCTACCCGCCGCCCGGCGATGTGCCCAGGGAAGCGGCCCTGTTCG
>JAQGHH010000198.1 GCA_028288945.1 Phycisphaerales bacterium | reverse complement strand
GCAATTGCCAATTCCGCGTCTTGCCGCGGGAAGACCGTCCTTAGGTCGATCCGCAGGCGGCCCTCCGAGATATATGCGACGACCGGCGGCGAGCCGGCGCGGAGCTTTGAGGCGAAGGCGTCCAACGATAGGCCGGTGGGAATCAGATCGAGCGTAACGGAGGGGATCGCCGAGCGCGGGAGCGTGCCGCCGCCGATTTGGGAGTCGGCTTGGCCGACGGTTGCGTGCAGGGGAAGCCCTGCAAGTTGTGCGGCCAGGGCTGTGGCGCGTTGTCGAAGTGTGTCGACAGGCGCGCGCATCATTCCGATGATTGCGACTTCACCATCGGCTTTGTCTGAACCGGCGTTCAGATGCAGATCCACAGTGGCCTGCAACCCCGCGAGGATCAGCTTGTCGCAGCGGAGCGCGCGGAAGAGCGGGTTTTTCTTGAGGGCTGCGATGAGTGGAGCGCTCCCCGCGATGATGCCCGCCTGCGGGCCGCCCAGGAGCTTGTCGCCGCTGAAGCAGACGAGGTCCACGCCCTGCCCCAGCACATCGGCGGGCGTGGGCTCGTGCTCCACGCCGGCGATCTCCTCGGTACGCATGGTCGCACCGCTTCCCAAGTCCTCGACAAACGGAATTCCCCGGCGGCGGGCCAGTTCCGAAATATGTTCGGTCTTGGGCGATTCGACAAAGCCGTCCATATAGAAATTGCTGCGGTGGACCTTGAGCACGAGCGCGGTGCGCTCACAAATCGCGGCGGTGTAATCGTCGAGCGAAGTTTTGTTCGTGGTCCCAATTTCGCGGAGCGTTGCACCGCCGGCTTCGAGGACATCGGGGATGCGGAACCCGCCGCCGATTTGGATCAGTTCGCCGCGGGAAATCACGACTTCGGGACGTTGGGTCGTGGTGAAGTGGCGCAGGATGAGCAGCAGGGCGGCCGCGCAATTGTTCACGACCGTCGCGGCCTGCGCGCCGCTGAGCACGGCGAGGTTGTGTTCAAGGTACGCCGCCCGTCCGCCCCGTTCGCCCGTGGCGAGGTCGTATTCGAGGTTGTTGTAGTTCGCGGCGATCGTCGAAAGTGTTTCGACAACCTCTGGTCCCAATGGCGAGCGGCCGAGGTTGGTGTGGATCAGAATGCCCGTGCCGTTGATGAGCGGTTGAATGCGCGACTGGCGGAGTACCCGGAGCGCGGCGTGGAGACGGGTCAGGATGAAATCATGGTCCATTGATTCGCGGGCTTCGCGAATAGCTGCAAGCTCGCGACGGACGAGCGCGACGACCGCCGGGCGCGGGACGTCGCTGGGTCCCAATTCGCGAAGCGCCTGGTCGACGGAGGGGATGTTGCTGAGGGAATTGGGCGTCATGGGATCGGGTCGTTGGAAATCAAAGTATGACGGCAGTGCCGCCGAGGCAACCGGAAAGGACGGTACGAAACATCCCGCGCTCCACCGAAGCAATGTTTGATGGAGCCGAACCCACATCGCTTTGCGCCAAGGGCGCCAAGCCGCCAAGTAAATGCAATCGAATTGAATTTCTCTTGGCCCCCTTGGCTCCTTGGCAACTTGGCGCTTTGCCTTGTTCTTCTTCGCGTCTGTCTTCGCGCCATCGCGGCTTCGCGGTTCTCCGCACCGCGGATCTTTCGTAGCACGAAGAGGTCGCTGCGCTCGGGCTTTCTTCGACCGGGGTACCGGCCGAACGTCACGGGGTACCGCGATCATGGGCAGGATGCCCATGCCACTACACGCGCAGAATACCCATGCCACTACATGCGCAGGATGCCCATGCCCCTGCATGCGCACAATGCCTGTGGCACTACGTGCGAAGGCGATCCTTGCCACTGCACGGTGACTTTGATCACGAGACAATGATCGAGCAATTGCGCGAACGGGTGATCCGTCCGATTACCACGGATGCGGGAGTGCGATGTTTCTTGAGGATCGCCCGCACCGCGTCGAGGCGTTTCGGATGAACGCACAACAGCAGGCCGCCGCTGGTTTGTGCGTCGGCGAGCAGGATCGCGGGCGCTACGGACAAATCGTGCCATGTAACAATGTCGCGCGCGGCTTCCAGATTGTTTCGCGTTCCACCCGGGATGCAGCCCTTGGCGATCAGATCGAACACTTCATCGCTCAGGGCGGGAACCGCGGCTGTGACCAGTTCAGCACCGACGCCGCTCGCCCGGCACATCGACGTGAGATGCCCGAGCAAGCCGAAGCCGGTTACATCCGTGGCCCCGCGCACCAGACCCTTTTCGGCCAGTTCCGCGCCCGCGGTGTTGAGTTGGCGCATGATCATGATTGCTCTTCGCGCGAGTTGTGCTGAGGCGAGCCCGCGTTTAATGGCGGTGGTGGCGATTCCGGTGCCCAGGGGTTTGGTGAGGATCAGCAGATCGCCGGGGCGGGCGCTGGCGTTGGTGAGCATTCGTTTTGGGTGGACGATTCCGGTGACGGCCATGCCGTAGACGGGTTCGGGGTTGCGGATGGTGTGGCCGCCGAGGAGGGCGCAGCCGGCCTTTTTCGCGGTGGACGCGCCGCCGCGAAGGATTTGGGCGATGACCTCCGGCGGCACTTTGTCTTCGGGGATGCCCATGACGTTTAGCGCGGTCAGGGGTCGGCCGCCCATGGCGTAAACGTCTGAGAGGGCGTTGGCCGCGGCGATCTGGCCATAGGCGAAGGGGTCATCGACGATGGGGGTGAAGAAATCGACGGTTTGGACGAGGGCCTGGGTTTTGTTGAGGCGATAGACTCCCGCGTCGTCAGCCGTGTTGGAACCGACGAGGACGTTGCGATCATGAACCTGCGGTAGCCGGCGCAGGACCTGCGCCAGGGCCTTCTGGCCGAGCTTGGCCGCTCAGCCGGCGCAGGTAGATAGGGAAGTAAGCTTCACATCCTTCATTTCACGTCACCTCCTTTCTTGGAGATTTGCGATTGCCGATTTGCGATTTGCGATTGGAATCAGGAACGGGTCGATGCGGTGAGTCGGGACTTGGCCGAGTTGCAGCACCCGCAGTCCAAACCGCTTGGTCCGCCGCAAGAGGTCGGTTTCATTCATTGATGCCGTCCTTCTTCCAATCTGAAATCCAGGTCGCAATCCTCGCCTTGCCTGCCTTCCAATCGCAAATCGCAAATCGGCAATCGCAAATCCCCCTAATTCCTGCACCCCAGTTCCTTCATCATCCGATTCGTCTCCCGGTACGCCTCCTCCACCCATTCAACGATTTTTTCCGGGACCGGCGAGTATTCCAGTTCGATGCTGACGGTGCGGTCGTAGCCAGTGTCGCGGATTTGGCGGAGGTAGTCCTGGATGGGGGTGATGCCGCGGCCGGGGGGGAGGTCGCCGTGGGTCTGGCCGTTGCAGTCGGAGAGGTGGACGTGGGCGATGCGGCCCTTGAGGCGTTTCACTTCCTCGGGCGGCGTGTGCACCAGATGCAGATGCGAGATGTCGCAGTTGGCCTGCACGTTGTCCATGCCGACGTCGTCCAGGAACTTGAGCATCGTGTCGATGCTGTTCACCAGCGACAGCTTGAACGGCTCCAGCTCGATCGCAATTTCGAGCCCCAGCTCGCGGGCGTGGCGGGCGCACGCCCGCGTGTTCGTGACGGCGGTTTCCCACTGGGCTGCCGGGGGGATTACTTCCTGCTGCCAGACGTATTCGCCCAGCACCAGCAGCAGATTCTCCGCGCCCAGCTCGTAGCAGAAATCGAGATGGGAATTCACCCGGCTCACGCTGAACCGCTGCACGCTCGGGTTGAAATCCACCAGCCCGATCGCCACGCAGCAAACACTCTTGATCGGCAACCCCGCCCTATCCGCGGCGTCGCGGATCAGCTTTCGCTCCTTGACGCCCAGATCGAGCGGGTCGGCTTGAATGTCGATCGTGTCAAACCCGATCCGCTTCGTCTGAACGATGCCGAACTCCGTCCCTTTGCCGGCCTGCGCCCAGGCGGAATTGATTAGGCCAAGTTTCATGGTGCGCTTACCTCGCTTTTAATAGGGTCCACGAAGGGCACGAAGGGGGACACGAATGGACACGAAGCGGACAAATCCGAATTCCGAATCCCCGAAACCCGAATCAAATCCCAATGAAGAAATCCGAATTCGCAAGAGAGAACCTTGCCGCGAAGGCGCGAAGGGACGAAGAAATGCGAAGAAAAAAGAGGACCTTGGAATTTGAGTCTTTGTCAGCGTGCGGACGCTTTTTCATCCGCAATCTCAAGGGCCCTCTTCGTCCTCCTTCGCTTCTTCGCGCCTTCGCGGCAAGTCTTCCCTTCGGACTTCGGATATTTTCCGTGCATTTCTTCGTGTTCTTTCGTGTCCTCCTTCATGTCCATTCGTGGATCGATTCATGTCGCGATTTCGCGGATTTCGACGGCTCGGTGCTCTTTCACGGAACGGTAGCAGGCGTCGACGAGGGCCATGGTCAGGAGGTTGTCTTCGCCGCTGACGTGGGGGGCGCGTTGCTCTTCCAAGGCGCAGAGCAGGTCGGCCATGGGGCCGGCGAAGGCGTCGGGGAACCAGACTTCGGGCCAGCGGGGTTTGTGCCAGGCGCCGGGGTGATGGCGGCTGGTGTAGTCGAGGGTGGAGGGGGAGCGGGCGGGGTAGGCGGGCCAGCCGATCGTGCCTCGGGCGAGGCCTTCGGTGCCTTCTACGCGCCAGCGGATGCCGATGTCGGGCTCGGCGCCCTCGACGGCCGGGCCGGCCCAGACGTCGTCCCAG
>JAQGHH010000193.1 GCA_028288945.1 Phycisphaerales bacterium | reverse complement strand
TCCGGGATGGATGATCTCGCCGCCCAACTTCGGCAAGAGGGCTTCAACGCATCTGTTTATCGCGAAGAGCAGTGGCAGCCGCTGGCAGAGCAGATCGTGACGGATGTCATGCACGACGACGCTCATGGTCCCCTCGTGCTCATCGGGTTCTCTTACGGTGCGGACAATGCAATTGAGGTGGCGCGCGTGCTGGAGCGCCACGGGATTCCCGTCGATCTGCTCGTCACCATTGATCCCGTGACCGCCGCGCCGGTGCCGCCGAACGTGCGGGAGTGCGTGAATTTTTATCAGTCCAACGGCTTCTGGGACATTTTCCCCTGGCTCCGCGGCACGCCGCTTGAACGCGAGCCGCCGGGTAGCGGGAAACTTGTGAACAACGACCTTCGCAAGGACCGCACTGACCTGCTGGAGCCGGGCACGTCGCATGCCACGATCGCCGGGAATCCGAAGCTGCACCGTGCCATTGTCGAACTCGTGAAGAAGTGGAACAAAAGCCACACCGTGGCATCGGCGGCCCGCGCATGTAGTGGCATGGGCGCCCCGCCCATGGGTCGCGGTACTCCGTGACGTTCGAACCGTACGCGGATCGAAGAAAGCCCGGCCGCAGCGACCTCTTCCGCCCCGTTGGGAAGAACCGCGGTGCGGAGAAACGCGAAGCCGCGATGGCGCGAAGACAGACGCGAAGAAGAGTTATGTAGGTTCGGCTCCGCCGAACATTTCCGTATTCGCGGAGGAGCGTTCGGCGGAGCCGAACCTACAAACGGTGCAATCTGTGGTCGTGTTTGTTTCGGCGCGGCGGATTACCGCCGCCACGGGCGGGGCGTCCGTGCCACGATGGAATGCCGCCTCGCATGTGACGCACACGCGCATGTCCGGATGGCGTGCCCTCGCCTTTACACGCCGCATCCCTCCCCGGATAACAGCGGCCCGATGCTCCGATCCCTCCCGCCCGTATTGCTCGGCTTCGTGCTCGCGGCCTATTGGGGGCGAGTGCTGCGCATGGCATATAAAGCGCGCCGCCGGACCGGCCGGGCCGCCAATCTCGTCCCCGGCGAAAGGCTTGGGAAAATTCTGCGGGTCGTCTGGGCGCCGGCCGTGATGATCTGGGTCGTTCACCCATTCCTGACGGCGTTCCTCCATCGCCCACCCGCTCTCTTGCGACCAATCTACTGGAGTCTCCCCGCGGCATGGGCCGCTTTCACCGTCGCGGCGGCCTGCCTCGCGCTCACGGTGATCTGCTGGAAGAAAATGGGGCGCGCCTGGCGTATGGGCATCGACCCTTCCGAGCAGACGCCGCTGATCGCCACCGGGCCTTTCGCTTACGTGCGCCACCCGATCTACGCGCTTTCGCAGACGATGATGCTCGCGTCAGCCGTCATGATCCCCAGCCCGCTCATGCTCGCGGCTGCCGCGATTCACATCGCGCTGCTTCAGTGGGAATCGCGGCGGGAAGAGGGCCACATGCTCCGCGTGCACGGGGAGCCTTACGCGCGGTATTGCGCGGCGGTCGGGCGGTTCGTTCCGCGGCGGCTGAATCCATATTGTCATTCCCAGCGATTTGCCGGATAGTGACGGGCAACCAGCCGTCATGCCTATGCACGCAGCCGCCATGAATGTTTTTCAGCGTCTCGTCCGAAGTTGGGACGCCGTTTACCCGTACAACGCCGCCCAAGTGCTCAAGCTTCGCGGCCGCGCGGACGTGAGGGCGGTGAACACCGCATGGCAGCAAGCGATGGCCGGGCTGGGGCTCGGACCCGTGCGGGTCGTGGAGGGCGCGGCCCATTATGCGCAGCTCAACGGCCAGGCCGATCGCTTTCCGGTTCACATCCTGCCGGCCGATACGTGCCTTGAGGCGGTGCTCACGGAAGGTTTGAACCGGCCATTCGACGATCCTGCCGAGCCCCCCTTCCGGCCGTTTCTGATCCAGGGCGCGGACGCATTTTATTTCGGCGTGATCTATCAGCACTGGGTCGCCGACAGTGTTTCAATCCGGCTGCTGCTGCGGGAGTGGTGTTCGAGGCTGCTTGACGCCGCGAACGCGCCGGCGTTCGGCGTGCGACATCCCGCCGAGGGGTACTGGGATCTGTTCGGCTCGCGCCACGGCGATCTTCGCATCGATCAGGCGGCATTGGGCGTTTTTCGCTCGCACATGCGTTTTCGGCGGGTGCTGAAAGTCCAGACCGCGGGCAAAAGCGATTACCCCGTGCGGATCACGATGCACACCTTGCCGGACGGGGCGATCGATGGCTTGCGCGTTCAGGCGCGGGCGCAGGGAGCGACCGTCGGCGACGTGCTGCTCGCGGCCATCGCGGAGGCGTGCCAGCGACACCTCCCGGTGCAACGCCGGCCCCGGCGGCGCGATCTGGCCGTCGGCAACATCGTCGATCTACGCCCCCACGCCCACGGCCGGCTCGAGGAGACGTTCGGCCTTTTTCTCGGTTTCGCCCACGTCTTCTGCACCCCCGCCGATTTACGCGATTGGCCCCGCCTGCTGAAATCCGTCGCCGGGCAGAACCGTACCCACGCCCGCCGCGGGGTCGCCCAGTCGAGCGCGGCATGGATGATCGCCGCCTCGGCCGTTCAACGGCTGGTGCCCAACGACAAGCTCTACCACTTTTATCGCAAGGAAATCCCCCTGGCCGCGGGGTTGTCGAACGTCAACCTCAACGGCACCTGGGTCGATGCCGTTCACCCCGGCCCGCTGCTGGAATATCGGCGGATCTCCCCCACCGGCCCGATGGCCCCGATCGCCTTCAGCGCGACGACGCTCGGCTCGCGCCTGCAACTCGCGATGACCTACCGGCAAGCGCTGCTGACAAGAGAAGCCGCGGACGCCATGGCGCGGTCCCTCATCGACCGGCTTTGCTTTGTAAGTGGTTGCCAGTGAGGTGTACAAAACGGGGTTCTGCTTCCCTCATTAACAACGGACAACTGACAATTCACAACTGACAACCCCTTGATTCATTTGCTTTCCTCGTTGACAACAGGCGGCGTTGACGAAAGGTTAGCCGCAACATTCAACCGGAGAAGGACCAATGGCCAAACAGTATCCCGCGCCCCCGAAGATGACGATCGACCCGAACAAAACCTACACGGGAACCATCGATACCACCGAAGGCAGCATCTCGGTCGAGTTTTACCCGAAGGAAGCGCCACAGCACGTGAACAGCTTCATCTTCCTCTCCCGCGACGGGTTCTACGACGGCGCGCCGTTCCACCGCGTCATCCCCGGCTTCATGATTCAGGGCGGCGACCCGACCGGCACCGGCACCGGCGGACCCGGTTACAAGCTCAAGGCCGAGTTCAACGACCGCAAGCACGTTCGCGGGGTCCTCTCCGCGGCGCGCACCAATGACCCCAACTCCGCCGGCTCGCAGTTCTTCCTCATGCACGCCGACTCGCCCCACCTCGACCGCCAGTACAGCGTGTTCGGAAAAGTGACGTCGGGCCTGGACGTGGTCGACAAGATCGCCAGCCTCCCGACCGACCACAACGACCGGCCCCAAAAACTCCCGAAAATCAACAAGATCACGATCCAGGAGGGCTGAGCGATCCTCGCCCCGCTTGCGCCGAGAGACGTTTGAACCATGTTATGACACGGGCGTCGTGCCCGAGCGAGCGACGCGATCCATGTAGGATGGGCGTACCCGCCCACCATTGGCCGTGCCCGAAGAGAACGGTGGGCGGGTACGTCCACCCTACATGACTCCGAATCGTGCTCGGCACGACCGGGGCGACACGCCCCGGCTCTGAAATTCGTGGAGCGAATTAGCTCAATCGCCCTACCAGACCTCCCCAAGCAATGACCGACCACGAGAGCAATCCCGACCGCGACGACGACAACGAAAGCGACTCCACGGCCCCGTCGCCGGCGCTGATGGCGCGTGACGAACGCGTGGCGAAGCAGATCGAGGAGATCCCCGCCGCGGAAGGCGCGCAGGTGCTGCGCGACATGAGCCCGTCCGAGGCGGCGGACGTTGCCGAATACCTCGACCCCGAAACCGCGGGCCGCATCTTCGCGGAGATGGACCCGGAGGCCGCCGCCCGCGTGCTCGAAGTGATGGAGCCGCCTGAGGCGTCGATGGTCGTCGCCGCGATGGACCCGGACGACCGCGTCGACGTCCTCGAACAGCTCCCCGACGACGTGCACGAAGCCATCGTCCGGGAGATGACCCCGAAGGACCGCGCCGAGGTCGACCTCCTCGAGCAATACCCGCCCGACACGGCCGGCGGGATCATGACCACCGACGTCACCGCCCTCTCGGAAGATCTTTCGATCGAGGAGGCGGTGTCCGAGCTTCGCCGGCTCCGCGAGCAGTACGAGCAGATGTTCTATGTTTACGTGATCGACCGCCGCCGGCACCTCATCGGCGTGCTGTCGATGCGCGACCTGATCCTCGCCAAGCCCGACCGCAGGCTGCGCCAGATCATGCGCACCGAAGTGGCCCGCGTTCCCGCCACGATGGACCAGGAGAAAGTCGCGCAGCTCATGCGCCAAAAGGGATACCTCGCCCTTCCCGTGGTGGACGATCAAAACCGCCTGATCGGCCTGGTGACGGTGGACGACGTCGTTGACGTCATGGCCGAAGAGGCCACCGAAGACGTCCAGAAGATGTTCGGCGCAGGCGCCGAGGAACGGCTCACCAGCCCCTGGACCTTCAGCTTCCGCCAGCGCATCGGGTGGCTGGAAGTGAACCTCCTGACCGCGTTCATGGCCGCGTGGGTGATTTCCCGCTTCGAGAGTGTAATCAGCCTGGTTCCCG
>JAQGHH010000435.1 GCA_028288945.1 Phycisphaerales bacterium | reverse complement strand
TGGATGCGCTGTCGCGGCAGGCGGACGGCCCGCCGTGGTGGCTGGTGTTCAAGCCATGTAGGTTCGGCTCTGCCGAACCCACCGGCCTATTGAGGAAAGCCAAAGCCATGCGCCAAGACCGCCAAGCAGCCAAGAACGCCAGGGAATTCAAATGCGGGGTGATCAAATTCCCCGTGGCGTTCTTGGCCCCTTGGCGACTTGGCGCGTTTCCTCGTCTTCGCGTCTGCCTTCGCGTCATCGCGGCTTCGCGGTTCTCCGCGTCGCGGTTCCTCCCGACGGGGAGCAAGAGGTCGCTGCGCTCGGGCTTTCTTCGACCGGAGTACCGGCCGAACGTCACGGGGTACCGTGACCATGGGCAGGATGCCCATGCCACTACATGCGCGGGATACCCATGCCACTACATGCGTGAGATGCCCATGTCACATGTCACTAACGGTGGCCCATCCGTTTGAACTACCCGGCGATGACCGTTACCATCGCTGTGTCCCATGCGAACCGATGCGAAACACTCCGCGCCCGCATTGCCCCCGTTGCCGTTGTCGAGCAAGGCCCGGCGGACTCGGGAGCAGCCGATCAGCTTTCTGATCTCAACCGCTCTGCACAACCCCGGGTTGATCAATCTGGCTGCCGGGCTCGTGGACCCGCTGACGCTGCCGGTCGAGGAATGCGCCCAAATCACCCGCGAGCTCTTCGCCGACCGGGCGCGGGGGCGGGCGGCGCTTCAGTATGACACCACCGCGGGGCTGCGCGATCTGCGGCGAGAGTTGCTCGCGCACATGGCCCGGCTCGAAGGCGTGGACGCGGGGACGCTGGGTTTCACCGCCGAGCAGATCGTCCTCACCACCGGCTCGCAGCAGGCGCTATACCTGGTCGGCGATGCCCTGGTCGATCCCGGCGACATCGTCATCGCCGCCAACCCCAGCTATTTCGTCTACACCGGCACGCTCTCTTCGCTGGGCGCGAACGTGATGGCTGTGCCGATGGACGAAGACGGAATGGATGTGGAAGCGGTCGCGACGCTTTTAGCCGGGCTGGAGCGGGAAGGGAAGCTGGACCGCGTAAAGCTCATCTACTGCACGAGCTATTTTGATAATCCGACGGGGCTGACGCTATCACTCGATCGCCGAAAGAGGCTGCTGGAAATTGTCCGCGGCTACAGCAAGCGTCATCGCATCCTCATTCAGGAAGATGCCGCGTATCGCGAGCTGCGCTACGACGGCCCGGCCCTCCCTTCCATCAAAGCGATGGACCCGGAGAACCGATACACCATCATCAGCAACACCTTCAGCAAGCCGTTCGCACCGGGGCTGAAGCTCGGGTACACCGCGATGCCCGATGACCTGCTCCACGCCGTCTTGCAGCAGAAGGGGAACCACGATTTCGGCTCCGCGAACCTCACGCAGCACATCGCGCTGCAGGCCCTGCGGGACGGGAGCTACACCCGGCATGTGGATGTCCTCGTCGCCAGCTACCGCGCCAAGCGTGACGCCATCCTCAAGGCGCTCGACCGTTACATGCCCAAGAACCCCGGCCTCACCTGGACCCATCCGCACGGCGGACTTTACGTCTGGGTCACGCTCCCCGAACGCATCGACGCCTCGCGCCAATCCACCATGTTCGAGTCCTGCATCGCCAACGGCGTCATGTACGTCCCCGGCGAATACTGCTTCCAACCGGATGAATCCGGAAAAATCCCACGCAACCACCTGCGCCTGAGCTTCGGGCAGGTGGACCCGAAGCAGATCGAGCCGGGCATCGAACGCCTGGCCCAGGTAGTCGCCCAGCAAATGTCGGAGCAATCCGCAACCTCCACCCTCGCCCTTTAGCGGACGACCACCCAAACCAATGACGCCCCACGACTGACCACTGACAACGGACCACCGACAACTTTTTAATGAGCCGCACCCTCTTCAAGTACATTTTCAAAGACCTGTTCAAGATCTTCATGATGGCTTCGGGCGCGCTGGCCGGGATCATGAGCTTCGGGGGTTTGCTGCGGCCGTTGACGCGCGAGGGGCTCGACGCCGGGCAGGTCAGCCGGATGCTCACCTATTTCACCCCGGCGATGACGACCTATTCGTTCCCCGTCGCGGCGCTCTTCGCGACGGCGGTGGTCTACGGGCGACTGTCCGCGGACAACGAACTCACCGCCTTCAAAGCCAGCGGCATCAGCCTGCTGTCGCTGACGGTTGCGGGCCCGGCGCTCGTGCTGGGCCTCGTCGTCGCGATCGGAAGCATGCTGTTTCTCTGCTTCATCGTCCCCGCCTCGACGCTGAAGGTTGAGAAGGTCATTTACTCCAACCTCGCCAAGCTGGTGCAGGGGCGGATCGAGCGGGAGCACCAGATACCCTTCGAGCAGATGACGATCTTCGCGCAGGAGGCCTACCTCCCCGACCCGGCGACCGTTCCTCCCGGGCAGCAGCAGGTGGTGCTCGTCGGGCCGCAGATCGTTTCAGTGGAGCGGCCCTATCCCGACAAGCGCGATTACCGCGTGCCCAAGGAGTTTTACACCGCCAGCAGGGCGATCGTGTACATCGAGCCGCAGGCGGACGGGGAGGATTTGAGCGTGACGGTGCGGTTGGAGGGCGGGTTCAAGTTCCCGCGCAAGTTTGAAGGGGCTGTCGTCGCGGGCATCGACGAAACCGAGTTCGGCCCGAATTTCATCCCCTCGCCGATCAAGGAAGACTGCAAGTTCATGGACGTCTGGCGGCTCCACAGCCTTTATGACAACGTCGCCGCCAGCCACAACATCCAGCACATTCTCGCCGACTTCGTGAAAAACGGGCAGAAATATTCGTACCTCAAGACCCTGGTCGACGAACTGAACCGCGAGCCCAACACGACCGCCTTCGATTTCGGCTCGGGCACGCGTTATACGCTTTCGTTCGACGGGGAAACGCAGGCGTCGCTCCGGAATTTTGAGATCAGCGCCCCGTTCCCCGCCCCCCCGCCCGCCGCCACCGCCCCCGCGACCACATCCCCCGATCTCAAGACCGTCGCCGATCCGGTTGAGCGGAAGATCGTTTTCCGTCAGGAAAAGCGGGGCGAGGAGACGCTCATCGTGCGGGCCGCGAGCGTGATCGTCCACGCCCGCCCGGCCACCGAGGCCGGTGTCGTCAACGTCTCGATCGATCTTAAAGATTGCGTGCAGACGACCGAAGCCCGCGACGGCACGCAGCGCGACCTCATTCTGCGCCCCAAGTACACCGCGTCTTTCCCGATGCCGATGGACGAGCGCACGAAGGCCGTCGCCAGCCAGAGCCTCGCCTACTTCGAGTCGCGCGAGGCGGCGCCCTTCGGCAACCAGCCGTTCCTGGCGCACGAGAAGACCGTGCTGCTCAACAACATCGTCGCCGAGAGCAACGGCAGGGCGAGCTTCGCCGTCAGTTGTCTGATCCTGGTGATCCTTGGCGCGGCGCTGGGGATGATGTTCCGCAGCGGGAACTTCCTGACCGCCTTCGCGGTGAGCTTCATCCCCGCGCTGCTGAGCATCACGCTGATCGTGGCCGGCGAGCGCACCGCCAGCCACGTCTCCTTCAAACCCGACGCCAGCAACCCCCTTCAACTCAGCCTCATGCTCATCTGGACCGGCAACGCCGTGAACCTGGTGATCGCGACGGTGCTGATGTGGAGGTTGCAGAAGAAATGAGGAATGAGTTGCCGGCTGGAAGTGGGAGAAGTTGCCAGTTGCCAGTGAAGGAAGCAGATGCAGGTTCATCACTTCTGCTTCCTTCACTGGCAACTGACAACTAGCAACTGGCAACTATTTTTCGGCAACTGGCAACTAGCTCCCCCCCATGAAAATCCTCGACCGCTACGTCATCATCAGTTTCATCAAGAACTACTGCATCAGCTTTATGGTGCTGGTGGGGATGTACGTGGTTTTGGACATGGTTTTCAACTTTGGCAACCTGGTGCAGTTTCAGCCGAACGCCAGCGCGGTGGACACGCTCGTCGAGACGCTGCGGGACATGGGGGACTATTACTTTTATCAGTGCTTCCTATTCTTCGTGCATTTGTCGGGGATCATCCCCGTCGTGGCCGCGGCGTTTACGCTGATGCGGCTGAGCCGTTTCAACGAGCTGACGGCGATGCTCGCGGCGGGCGTGCCGCTGCTGCGGATCGCGATGCCCATCGTGCTGGCGGCCCTGCTGCTCAACGCCCTGCTGCTCGTGGACCAGGAGGCGATCATCCCCAACATGATCCCCAAGCTGGTGCGCGACCACGACGAGATTCGCAAGGAGAAGAAAAACTATTTCGACATCAAGGCGATGCAGGACTCGGACGACGGGCTGCTCTACGCCGCACGCTATTATCCCAAGGGCGTGAACTCCGACGCCGGCGATCAGCCGCGGATGCTCGACCTCGACGTCATCCAGCGCAGCCGGGTCACCCGCACCCGCGCGGGCGTCGATGGCCAGCCCGTCACGCTCAACGAGCTGCTCCCCGTCGCGCACATCTACGCCGACCAGGCGGACTGGAACCCGCAGACGCAGCAATGGGATCTCGTCAACGGCCACCGCGTGGGCGGCCTGATCCCCGACGGCCAGAACGCGTCGCAGCGCCGCGTGCCACAGGAACCGTGCGCCGCGTACAAGAGCAACATCACGCCTGAAGAGATCACCCTCTACCGCAGCGGCAACTACGTGGACCTCTTGAGCACCGAGCGAATCAACCAGCTTCTCGCCCGCCCCAAAAGCTACGGCACCCTCGCCCTGCTGCGCGTGAAGCACTGGCGTTTCACCCAGCCGCTGATGAACGTGATCCTGCTGTTGCTGGCGATCCCCTGCGTTCTGACCCGCGAGCCCGGCCGGCTAAAAAGCGGCGCGACCAAGTGCCTGATCTTCATGGGCCTGGGGATGGGCAGCGTCTTCCTGACCCAGCAATTTGCCGCAACGCCCCCGTCGTCGATCAAACCCGGCGACTGGGCCGCCCTGATGGCCTGGCTGCCGATCTTCGTGTTCGGGCCGTTGTCGGTGTTTTTGTTGGAGCGGGTGAAGACTTGAATGAGTTGTCAGTTGTCAGTTGCCAGTGAAGAAAAATGTGACGTCCGGTAAATCCTCGACTTCTTCCTCCCGCTGGCAACTGACAACTGGCAACTGGCAACTTCTTTGCTTTCCGGCAATCTGAATCGTACATCTTTCTCGTCAGGCAAAACGCACCCCGACGGCCGCCTGTGAAGGGAGGCCGGCTGGGCGCCTGGCAACGACGCTCCCCTTCCCACTTTCTGGCGATGCCGGCCGTGTCCACACCACGGCCGGCATTTTTTTTGATAAGCCCGTCCGGGATTTATATTGACCCCGCCGCGGTATGGGCGTATCTTTACCTGCGTCAGATCGCCGATCACGTCTGCGGTCCAGACCATGAAGCACATCGGTTAGGCAAGAGGAACGAAAAGATTATGTCCCTTCGCGAGTGCCTTCGGACGGCGCCCCCCGCCACGTGTTGGCCGGGCTTGACAGTGGCTTGACTGGCCGCAAAGTGGTTTGTCATGCGCCTCCTCTGCCCTGCGAAGATCAATTTGCATTTGCGAGTGGGTCCGCCCCGTGAGGACGGATTCCACCCGCTCCTGTCGTGGTTTTGCACGGCGGGGCTCTTTGACACGTTAACATTGGAGCGGTCGGCGGCGGGTAACGCGGACGCACACGACGCGCGGGCGATCATCGCGCTATCTTGCGATGATCCGTCACTCCCGTGTGACGCGCGCAACCTTGTCGTGAAGGTGGCGCAGGCCTGGGCGCAGGAATCCGCGGCCGGCGGGGTTTGGCCGGTAACCGCGGCGCTGCGGAAGCGTATACCCGCGGGAGCAGGGCTCGGCGGAGGAAGTTCGGACGGCGCACGGGCACTGGCGGGGCTCAACGTGCTTTGGAAAACCGGCCGGTCGGCGGACTATCTCTCGGGGTTCGCCGCCCGGTTCGGTAGTGACCTGCCGTTCTTCTTCCACGGGCCCAGCAGCGTCTGCTCGGGCCGTGGCGAAATCGTGCGGCCGACGCCCCGGCCCGCCGCCCGCTGCGTGCTGCTCGTTTTACCGGCGGTCGTGATGCCGACGCCCGACGTTTACAAACGGTTCGACGCGATGGGCCTGGGGGTATCGCAGGACATCGATAACGAACCGGACTGGGAAGCGTGGGCGGAACTGGAAGCCGATGACCTGATGGCGGAGTTGGTGAACGACCTGGAAACCCCCGCGTTCGCGATCGCCCCGGAGCTGGGGGTGCTGCGCGAAGGGGTTGAAAAAACCGTCGGCCGGCCGGTGCGGATGAGCGGGAGCGGCAGTTCGCTCTTCACGCTCTTCGACACCGACGCCGAGGCCCGCGCCGCGCGGACGGCCGTCGAACATGTTCACCGCGTGCGCTGCGAAGCCGTCGAGCTCGCGCCTGTTTTGCAGGACGACCTCAACGCTGGACAGGGCGAAAAGTAATACAAGTGGCGTCGGACGCCTGAACCAAAATCGTCCGACGCGGCTCCAAAAAATGGGCGCCGGCAGAATCCAATCGCACTGCCGGCGGATCGCCGCGGCTTCTACCACGCCGCGGGTTTTGCGAAATATTGGGAAGAAGTTTGTCTACCGTACCCCGGCAGGCGTTCGGATGTTCCACGTCTTGCTGCCGGACCGGAAACTGCGGGGGCACGTCTTCACCCGGATTTTGCACCGGAGGTGCATCATGCTGTTAACCGAAGTACGCATCAATCTCTGCGGCCAGCGCGGCAGCCGGCTCAAGGCCTTCTGCTCCCTCACCTTTGACAACACGTTCGTCATCCGCGACGTCAAACTCATTGACGGCAACGACGGGCTGTTCCTCGCCATGCCGTCCCGCAAGCTTTGCGACCACTGCCCGGGCTGCGGCGACAAGAATCACCTGCGCGCCCGCTACTGCAATCACTGCGGCCAGCGCCTCAATGAAGAGCGTTACCTCCAATACCGCAACGGCAACGGCGCGAATCGGCTCAAGCTTCACGCCGACATCGCGCACCCCATCAACGCCGACTGCCGGGCACAGATCGAACACCGCGTGCTCGACGAATACAGCCGCGAATTGGAGCGGAGCAAACAGCCGGGCTATGTCGCGCCGGTCCTTGACGCTGAAGATTTCGAATTCTATGATGACCGCCCTGTTCGGCGGCCCGATGCCAAGCCGCTTGCACCCCGGCATGCGGGAATGCATGAGGTCGCATCGCAGTTTCGGCCCGGTATCCCGGCTTAACTAAAGCTGGACCGGGCAGCCTGGAATGCCGATAAACACCGGGCAGAATATGCTTATGAAGCTCATTCCCCTATCCACGCCCCTTACGGTGGTCGTACGATAGGCCGGAGCCGCAGCAATTCACGGGACCGGGAACTGTTTGGTTCCTGATCCCTTGGACAGCTCCCGCGACCGGCCCGACCGCCCGCTGGCCCCCGGCCCCATTCGCCGCATCCGCCAGTAGTTCTTCACTGCCCCACATTTACAAGTTTTGGTTGAAGCGTCGGGCACCGCCCGGTACAGTTGCGGTTCTGGCGTTTTTTAGAGCTTGCTACGGGAAACCCCGAGAAACGAAGAGTAACTTATGTCCACCCTGCAAAGTGATCTGCAAAAGACCGCCTCCCCCGCCGCCAAGCCCCGCTATAAGGGCAAGAGCGGCGCCCAGATCTTCCACGAGATGCTCATCCAGCAGCACAAGGTGGAAGTGATGTTCGGCTACCCCGGCGGCGCGATCCTTCCCGTCTTCGATGAGCTCTACCGTACCCCCGCCAAATTTATTCTTAACCGCCACGAGCAGGGCTCGGGCCACTGCGCGGACGGTTACGCCCGCGTGACCGGCAAGCCCGGCATCTGCGTCGTGACCTCCGGCCCCGCCGCCACCAACACCGTGACCCCCCTGGCCACCGCCCAGATGGACAGCGTGCCGATCATCGTCTTCAGCGGGCA
>JAQGHH010000422.1 GCA_028288945.1 Phycisphaerales bacterium | reverse complement strand
CCGCTGACCCCGGCGAGCGTGCCGGCGGGGGCACGGATCTCGGCGGGGAAATCGGGCAGCGTGCTGATGTCATTGCCGAACTGCGCGGAGGTGTCGGTGAACTGCGTGCCGGCCAGTTGCATCCCGTCGCCGCTGTCCCCGGCGAAGCGCACGGTGACCGAGGGCAGCGTTGTGACGGGCTTAGGCTGCCGACGGACTACGGAATCGATGTCATTGATGATTGCGCTCATGTTTTTTCATGCGATTTGCGATTCGCAATTTGCGATTGAGAGGCGGTCGGACCGGAGCGTCCGACTGTACCGCTCGCCTTCTTTTTCGCAGGAGTTGCACCGCAAATCCGCCAATGCTCCATTGCCGTTGATCGGCATTCGTGCCCGGAGAATTATAGACTTCCCGGGAGCACTCTATGCGCATACCGGCGCGCGAACAGTCTGACAAAAAAGCTCAGGCCGATTCGATTTCGGTTATGCCCCGTCCGCCGCGGACGCGTCCGGCGAAAAAGAAAGATGTCGCCGGACGAGAAATCGGAGCAATGTTTTTCTTGACGGGTATGTGAGGCAAGGCGCAGAATGGCGGGATGAAGCAAAGCTACCACACCATCATCAAACCCACACCGGCGGGTTGTTTCGTCGGATGGGTGGAAGAGGTCCCCGGGACGATCACCTCGGGCCGGTCATTGGACGAATGTCGCGAAAATTTGCGGGACTCGCTGCAACTGATGCTCGAGACCCACCGCGATGAAGCCCGGCAGAGCCTGGACGAGAGCTGCATCCAGGAGGCGATCGAGATCGATGTGCTCGAAGCCCCAGCCGGATCGGTCCACTGACCGCGCTTTGGGGCCGAGTCATTTCGGCCTATTCACCTCGGCGGAGTTCTTCCGAACATCCATTCTCCGCAACGCCGAAAAGCGGCGCAGATTGGACGATGCGCTTTTGTGTTTCCTGCGTGTGAAGAATCGGATTGAACGCCAAGACGCCAAGGCCGCCGAGGTAGGAAACGTCGAGTGCAGAAGAAATTCTTAGATGGCGCGCCATCCGCGCAGGAAAACATGCAGTGAAGCAGGCCCTAGATAGAGCCCACCGCGATCTTCTCTGCATTTCCTGGTGTTTCCTACCTTGGCGTCCTGGCGTTCCCTTCTCTTTGAGAGATTCCATCAAGCGCCGTTGGCGGGCCTGGTGGCGGCGGGGGCGGGGAGGGGCATGCCGTCGGCGTCTATTAGTTTTTGGATGCCGGTGTACTTGGGGACGGGCATTTGTTGCTGCAACTGCTTGGCCGCCTTTTTGAGGCGGTCCTGGTCGGCGAGGCGTTCGGCCCGTTCGGCCTTTAGGGCGTCGATATCCCGCGCGACCGTGTAATACCGTTGCGGGAGCGGCAGACGGACGAAACGGCCGTCAGCGCCTTGGGCGTAGCTTTGCGAGTCGATCAAGGCCAGCTCCTGCTGGTCGTCGGCGATCCGCCGATCGATCTCCTTGATCCGCTTGGCCACGGCATCGAAATCGTTCGCCATGACGTCGAGCTTCCCTTTGATCGCTTTCTCCGCGTCCTGGAGCTTGGCCAATTCCTTTTCATCTACCCAGCTCGAGCCCCAGCGGTACATGCCTTTAGCCGCCTGCTTTTTCTGGGCGTCGTCGTCGTGCTCCTTGAAATGGCGGACGAGCTTTTTCGTGACGGCTGTTTCGCGCTGTTCCTTGGGGAGCGAGTTGAGGGCCTCGGCGATGTTGTCCAGGATTTCGCGATTGCCGGGGGCGGCGAGGAGGGCGCGGTCGTAATACCCGAGCGCCGCGCCGATCGCATTTTGCCGCCAGAGGACCACGCCGAGATTATTGAGGGTCGGCGCATGATCGGGCGCCAGCGGGAGCACGGCTTCAAACGCCTTGCGCGAGGGGGCGAGCTGCTCCTGCTGGTAGGCGAGCACGCCGCGGAGATAAAGCAACGACATGCTCTGCGGATCAACGGCCAGCGCCTTGTCGAGGATGGGCGTTGCCTCTTTCAGGCGGCCCTGCTTGAGCATGTCGTGCAGGTGGATCGCTTCCTGCGACGACTGGCCGCGAAGCGTGTCGCGCTCTTCGGGGGTGATCCATTTGTCGCCGAGCTTGATCAGGCCGCGGGTCTGGCGGTCCTGCCACATTTCGACGTCGGCCTTGGCCTCGACCGCGGCGGGTGTTCCGGAATTCTGGTCGATGAAGGTTTTGTAGCGTTCGAGGATCTGCTTGAAATCGGAGAGGTTTTCCGCGGCCCGCCGGAGCGATTGGAGCCGCCCCATTGCCGCGTCGTCACCGACCTGCGGCTTGACTTCGATCGACCCGACTTTCTCGGAAGGCACGCGAGTGACTTTGCCCCCCTGCCCGGTAACGACGTATTCATCGCCGACGCGCTTGATTTCGCCTTCGAGGCGTGAGCCATCCTTGAGATGAACCACGTCGCCCAGCGCGAACCCGGGAAGGGCCAGCAAACTCCAAATAAGCAGCGAGGGGCGTTTCATGGGCTCTCCGCAGACCGCCATCAGGTGGTGCAAGGTCGTCAGTCGCTACCGCCTAGACAAGTGTAATCCTCAACCGTTGGTGCGGCCACAGGAACTTATCGGAAATTACCGGAATGCGGGAGGGATGTGGGGCGATGCAAAGCATACGGATTGGGGGAAAAACCTCGATTCGGGCGGTCCGGCGTCCTAACTGCCGATCATGAACAACGTAACCGGCTTCGATGTCCAAATTTTGTGGGAAGATCGGGTCGGCGGCCGGAACAATCTTCTGTAGCCCATCTGATTCGCGGTGCGAAATCCAGTATTGGGGGCAGGCCGGAACTCCGCGAGGACGAGGGCAGCCTTCAGGCTGCCCGGAAGCGCGTGTCGCCCCCGCTCACCCGTAATCGGGGGAGTGGGTCGGTGGTGAGGGGTGGGCCGAGGATGTTCAAGACGACGCAAGATCGCGGGGCAGCGCAGCCCAATTCTTGGGAAAACGTACCCGTCCGGAGGTCTGACGCGTCAAACTCGCCCTCCCCCCTTTCCGGAACTAAGGGAGTGGAGTCACGGCGGTTCCTTCCGCACGGGGTTCTCCAAGCGGCCGATCTTCTCGATGTCCACGGCGACCGTGTCCCCGTCCTTCATCCAGACCGGCGGGTTGCGGCCGACGCCCACGCCCGACGGCGTGCCCGTCATGATGATCGCGCCGGGCCGTAGTGTCATCGTGCTGCTCAGGCTTTCGATGATCGTGGCGACGTCGAAGATCATGTCCGACGTTGTGCTTTCCTGCATGATGTTGCCGTTGAGGGTGGTGCGAAGGCGAAGGGCGTTGGGGTCGGGGATTTCGTCGCGGGTGACGATGCAGGGGCCCAGCGGGCAGAAGCCGTCGAAGCTTTTGCCGCGGGCGAACTGACCGCCGCCCAGGCTCTTTTCCTTTTGCCAGTCGCGGGCGGAGACGTCGTTGGCGCAGGTGTAGCCGAAGACGTGCGAGAGCGCATCGTCCCGGCTGACGTGCCGGGCGGTCTTGCCAATCACCACGG
>JAQGHH010000403.1 GCA_028288945.1 Phycisphaerales bacterium | reverse complement strand
TGGATGAGCGGGCCCATCTCCAGGGCGTTGGGGTTGACGGCGGAGAAGGTGAGGCTCTCGCTGGCGCCCAGGGTGAGCACGGGGGTGACCCCGCCGATGGAGGCCTGGACGGCGACGGGGGTGACGGTCAACGGGACGGACCTGGGGGCGCTGGAGAGGCTG
Source organism: Phycisphaerales bacterium (assembly GCA_028288945.1). Classification (GTDB taxonomy): domain Bacteria; phylum Planctomycetota; class Phycisphaerae; order Tepidisphaerales; family Tepidisphaeraceae; genus RYN-428. The sequence goes on along the minus strand of JAQGHH010000403.1, from coordinate 14,725 downwards.
TTGGTGGTGTCGGCGACGGCGAGGGTGAGGGTGTACGCCCCCTCCTCGGCGTAGGCATGGGCGGGGACGGTGAAGGCGTTGCCGCTGACGGCCGGGTGCACGACGGGGGAGCCGTCGCCGAAGTCGACGCTGGCGGTGAAGGCGTCGCCGGCGGTGCCGGTGAAGGTGACGGTGAAGGCGGCCAGCGTGTTGCCCTCGGGCAGCGGGGCGGGGGCGGAGACGGGGTTGATGGCGGGGGTGACCGGGGTGCCCGACGGGGTCATCAGGGTTTCGTTGCTGCGGGCGCTTTCGCCGCCGACTTCGACGGCCGTGACCTTGGAGTAGTAGGTCGTGCCTTTGGTCAGGCCGGTGTCGGTGAAGGCGGGGGTCGTCAGGCCGGTGGCGATCGCCAACGCGGCCTCGCCGTTCGCGCTGGTGCCGCGGTAGACGTTGAACGTCAATTGGGTGGAATTGAAAGCGCTGTAACTGGGGGCCGTCCAAGTCAGGGCGACCTGGCCATTGCCGCCGCTGGCCATCAGGTTGGTCGGCGCCAGCGTAAGAGTGGCGGTGTCTACGCCAGTGAAATCCAGGTATCCAGCGACGTTGAAGGCCTGGATGTGATACTCGTATTCCGTGCCGGCAGTGAGCGGAGAGGCCTGGGTGCCGGTGTCCGTGAAAGTGGTGGTGTTGGGCGGGAGCAGGGCGATTTGGTTGAAGCCGCCCGAAATGGAGTTCTCGCGCAGGATGCGGAACCCTTCCTCGTTGTTCGAGTTATCCTGCCAGGCGAGGGAGATCTGCCCGGTCGTGGTTCCCGTCACCACTGCGTTGGTAGGCTTATTGGGGGGCAGCGGCGCGGTGATCTGAAGCGGCGGCTGCGGGACGTAGGCGGAATTGCCGCCGAAGTTCAGCGCCCGGATTTCGTAGGCATAGGTGACGCCCGGGGTTAACCCGGTGTCCATGAACGATGTCGTGTTAGGCGCCAGCGGCCCGCCGCCGATCGGTTGGAACGTTCCATTTCCGACGACCATTCGTTCCAGGTCGAAGCCGGTTTCGTTGTTTGAGTTATCGTTCCACGTCAGGTTGATCTGCGTGCCGGAGGACGCGACACCCGCAAGGTTGGACGGGGCGGTGGGGGTGACGCCCGAGTAGAGTTGGAGCTGAGGGACGAAGGCCTTTGGCGTTGAAATGCTGGCCCACAGAAGCTGCGCCGTGGCACCTCCCCCGTTCTCATAATAGTCCATCTCAAAGCTGTACTTTTGGCCGCCGGAAAGCGTGATCGTGCCGATGTCTTCGGTCGGCCCGTGGTCGGTAAAGTTATTGATCAGTAGCTGTCCGTTGACGAAGAGTTTTACGCCGTCATCACTCTCGGTGAAGAACGTGTAGACTTCGCTGTACTGGGCCTGGATCTGTCCCGTCCACTTGGCGGAGAAATGGTCCACGCCGATGCTCGGGTCAGGGGAGCCGGTCCCCCAACTGAAATTAATCAGGGGGTCGACGCGGGTAAGCGTGGGCGTCCCGGAGATGTGGACGCCGCCCGTATCGTTGTAATAGGCCGCCAGAGCCCCATCCCCCGTGCCGATGGGGGGGGCGGCGGGTGTCGTTACCGTCGCGGTATTTGTGTATGAGGAATATGTTCCGGCATTGAAGCTGTTGAACGCGCGGACACGGTAGTCATACGCCGTCGTCGCTTGCGTGGTGCTGTCGGTGAAGCTGGTGGCGTTGGAACTGGCGATGCCGACCTGGGCCCAGGTGTTCTGCCCGGCCGGGGATCGCTCGATGTTAAACTGGTCTTCGTTGTTCGAGTTGTCAACCCAGGTGAGGTTGACGGTTTGGAAGTTGGGGGCGGCGGCGGTAAGGCCCGTCGGTGCGGCGGGGCCCGCCGTGGGCGTGATGGGCGGGCCGAAAACGATGAATTGGTTGAGGGTGCCCATCATCACGAGCCCGTCGGCGATCGTCGGCACCGAGAACTTCGTCACGGCACCGGTTGCGTCGCGGCTGTTGGCCGCGGCGTTGCTGTTCCAGAGGGCAGTTGCAAGGTTCCCAGCGTTGTAGGCGCGCAGCGTGTTCGTGCCGCGGTCGATGACCCAGACAATGCCGTTGGTGGTCCCGTTGGCCGAAATGCTGGGCGTGCCGTCGAGCGAGTTAAAGCTCGAGGCGTCGGTCGTGTGGCTGGTGTAAGTAGTGGAAAATGTCCCGTTGGTGACGGTGAAAGCCCGGCCGTCGCCGCCATAGCCCGGGAAATAGTAGAGCACGCCCGACGGTTTAGCCGGGGCGACGGGGCTTGGGTTGTTGAAGAAGAAACCCGGCGTGTTGAGCGAGCCGTTGATGCCGCCGCCGCCCGAATTCGCCTGCTCCTGGACGACGAAATCGGTGGTCGGGCTGAACCCGCCCATCTTGTCCCGGTCGATCAGGTAGATCTTGCCTTCCTTGCCGGCGCCGATCAGCAAGTGCGCGTGGGCGGTGCTCCCCACGCCATCGGGCAACAAAGTGGGTCCGCCGGAGCCCAGGTCAGTGTCGCCGGCGTTGAGCGTCGCGTTGTTTTGAGGCGAGAAGAAGTCTGAAATCTGAAGGCCCCAGCCGTTGGCGTTCTGGTTCGAGGGGCTGTTGTGGGTCGTGTCGGCGGAGATCTTAATGAAGCAGTCGCCGTAATTGTGGTCGAGCGGAAGAGAGTAAGTGGTGCCGTTGTTGGTAACCGAAAAGTTGCTTGCGGCGCCATTGAACGAGCCGTTTCCGGTTTCGCAATAGAGGTTGCCGGCGGCGTCGACGGCCGTGATGCCGCCTCCCTGCCAGATGCCGCCCAAACCGCCGTTCGGGGTCGTGTTGACAACGCCATTCAGTGCAAGATTCGCCGCATCATAGCGCAGGACCCAGCCGTGATACGGACCGTTGTCGCCGTGGCTGGCGAACGCGATGTAAAGGCTCTTTGTGGAATCCGGGTTGGTCACGAGAACCAAACCCGGGCGGTTCAGTTGGCGCTGGGCGTTGAAGTAGACGCGATTAGTTCCGCCCCAGCTTCCGGCAGTCATGCCGTCAAAGGCGACCTGGCTCGTGATATTGCCATCGCCCGTGCCATTGACGAATGGGTCGGTCGCGGTGCCGGTGGTTCGGTAGTAGTAGGCCCCGCCGCTGTTGATCGTGTCACCCATGACGGTGCTGGAAAGAATCGCGCCGTTTTGGATGTTGATCTTGTATAGCGTGTAGACGTAGTGAACGAAGTTGGCGGCATCGATCTTCTTGGTCTTGGCGGCAACGTAAATCGCATTGGCCGCGGCATCGATGACGGGCGTGGAGGTGATGCCGACTTCGACGGTGATGTCGCCGCTGCCGGTGTCCCCGGAGGGCATCGTCGTGACGCCTGAGGGGACCGCAGGATTCAACGGGTTGGGGTTGCCGGCGGCATTGAAGATGAACGAGTCATGCCAAAGCTGACTACCGCCATTGGTATCAATGGCGTAGAGGCTGTCGTGCTCCGTCGCCACGAACGCGACGTTATGAATGCCCGGCTGGGCGCCGGTCGTGATGTTCAAATTAGGCACGTAAAGCGGCTGCGCATAGACCTGGCCGTCCATGCCCACCGTAAACTGCTTGCGGAACTGGCTGACGTTGACGCTCGAAGGCGTCAAAAGCGTCTCGGTGTTGTTCACACCTGTGGTTTGATTATTGTTATGGTAAGTGAGGACGGACGTGGACAGCATGGTCCGCGATTCCAAGCCCTCGACCGCCGCGCGCACCACTCCCATCTTGCGCTGACGTCCGACCCCGTTGCCCCGGATGCTCCGCGCCCCCAGCCGTGTCCTCCGCATCTCCGACCTCCAAGGTGTGATTCCGCCGTGTTGTGGCTATGTCGAACAGCGCGACAGAGCGTTAGCTCAAAACGCCGACGTCAAACGGTTATTTCCGCCACCACAAAGAAATACCGCGACCCATCGCCCGGCGCACCGGGGCGTGATTCAAGCCGCACAAGTGCGAGTTGCGGCTATGTACCGAAAAAAGAAGTGACGGGAATGAACTTCGCGCTACGCTTCGTGCTTCTCCACCAGTTTTGGTAGTTAAGCATTTATCACCAATATGCGTCGGGGTCAAGAAAATTTGACGCCGAAAGGCCCGTTTGGCTGGGATGCGGTCAAAAGGGGGATTCGCATCAAAGCCATACCTGCTCGGCAGTGCAAAAATGCTGCGCCCACATTTGAATCGTGGACAAAGGTCATTCGGGCTTATGCCCGCAACTCGGGCAGGCGACCGCGCCCTCTGCGGGGTATACCTTGCCGCAACTGGTGCATTTCTCGGCACGGATGACATTTGCCTGGCCACACTTAGGGCAGGGCAGCGGCTCGCCGTAATGCTTGGAATGCCACGCGCCCAGTTCGCGAGAGCTCATCGAAAACTCGGCCTTGCATGCGGGGTTCTGGCACATCCACCAGGTGCCGTTTGGGAAGTTTGCATTATTTGCAGGCCGCCACCGCCCGGCGACAACGATTGTGCCGACGATAACGACGAGCGCGCCGGCGGCGAGAAGCAGTCGGTCCCGATTCATTATCCCCCTCCGGCCGTGTGGTCATTGTTCCACATCGCGCTCATTGCCCTTGCGACGGGGTTGCTCAAGTCTTCTACGTTGGTCAATTCCTTTTGTGCGTACCAGAGCACGTGCCCGTCGCAGAACAACACGTTTGCCCCCTTGTTGTGGATTTTTCCCGGGTATTCCGAGGGTGTGGTGGGATCGACGTTGTAGTCCCAAACGGTATCCGGCGTGTTGTCGGCAATCGCAATCATCTCGGTCGGCGAGCGCACCACATTCGCCTTCAGTTCCTTCCAGCTCCAAAGATCTCCTCCCAAGCCCTTTTGAAGACCGTCGGGAGCCGCGCCGCCGCGGTAGGTGCCCCAGTCGTTATACCCGTACGAGAACGGGACGACAAAGACATCGAGAAGTAACTCGCCGGCTTTGTATCCCAAGCCGGTCTCCTGGTTCGAGGCGTACCGCCCGCCGGGCGATCCGAAGGAATGCTGCCATTCAAACCCGGCGTCATTGGCCGGGCAGAAGAAAACGCCCTGGTTGCCGTTCATGTACGCCCGCAAACGGGGCGGCCACGCCGCCACGGGCCTCCCGCCGCCAGACAACCCCGCGTGACCGGGGTAATACTTGGTCTCGTTGACGTACATGACCATCGCCTGCCCCATTTGCCGAAGGTTGCTGGCGCAGGCCACCTGTTGGGCTTGCGCCCGTGCCCTCTGAAGGGCGGGCATTAAGATGGCGATGAGGACGGCGATGATCCCGATCACCACCAGCAATTCCACCAGCGTAAATGCCGGCTGGAGACACGCTGTGGCGCACCCGCGGACCCATTTTTCTCTGAATTTCCGCCGATTCATTCGTCCACCGTTGAATAGAAGTGAAAGTCGCCAGCAGCGACGATACATCACTGAGACTTGGGGCACAATGAGTTTCGTGCTTGACGTACTGAGATCTGTTGCGGAATCCGATCGGCGTTCGTCGTGCCCTGCAACCATTCACGCCCGGGCGGTTTCCACGGCCCGTTCTCTGCCTGCTCACTTCTGCCTACCGCCTACTTTGTCCCCAGCTCGATCCGATACCGGCATCGTTCCCCGTCGCCTTCCAGCGTCATGTCCGACGTTTCCGCGGCGGCGCGTACGACAACCTCCACGAACGCCGCGCCCAGCCGCTCACACGTCCGGCGGGACGCGTGGTTGTCCGGATGGCAAGTGATCCAGAGCGTTTTCAACCCGTGTTCCCTCGCCAGTGGCAGCAACAGCCGGCACGCCCGCTCCGCGTAGTGATGGCCGCGGAACTGTGGGTAGACCGTGTAGGCGATGTGCCCTTCGTACATCTCGATCTCAAGGCCGAAACCGATTCGCAGGTTCACCACCCCGGCGTCCTTGCCGCCGACACGCAGCGTGAACCAATACGAAGGCGCGAGGCCTTTTCCCGAATCTCCGGGCGCGCGGCGCGTCAGGGCGACGTGCAGTTCGCCGTCCTGCAGCGCTCCAGGCTCGCGGAACCGGAATCCGGGGGTGGCGTCCATGGAATCATCCTACCGGCTGCGGTGGGGGCCCACGTCAAGCTTGCCAGTCTTGGCGCGTCACTTTAGGATGAGGTCTGCACTCTTACGTACTGGCACCAGGAGAATCGTATGCTGCGCTGGCTCGTCGGCTCTCTCGCGGTTTTAACACTCACTTCCCTTGTCACGGCCCGCGACGGGACCGTCGTCACCAAGGACGGGCAGACGTATCAGGGGGAGGTCACGGAGAAGGGCGACTCGATCGAGATCGTGTCGCCGGGCGTTACCGGGCCGATCGGAATCAAGAAGGCCAATGTGCAGTCGGTCCAGTACGTGGACGAGACGTCCGCGGCAGTGAAGGCGGCACTCGGGAAGCTGGAAAAGCGCGACGTCAAATCGCGCATCGCCCTGGCGCACCAGGCGATCGACGGTCGCGCCTACGAAGTCGCCCGGGCGGCGCTCGACGAGGCGCAGGCGATCGAACCGAACAACCGCGAGGTGGCCGACCTGCTGGTTCAAGTGAGTCGGCACCTCGCCCCTGCGAGCCAACCCTCCACGCCCGCTCCCCCGGCCGGCGACCCCGCGGCGCCCGGCCCCGCCACCAAGCCCGCCGCCGGCGAGGTCTTCGTCGCCAAGCGCGAGGTGACGCCGGAGGAAATCAACCGCATTCGCCAGATCGAATGGCGCAAGGACGAGCCGCTTCCCATGAAGGTGCGGGTGGACCGCGACGTCGTGAAAACTTTCTTCACCACTTACACGGAGATGACGCGGGCCGAATTCGCGAAGCTCCCGCCCGATCAGCAGGGCTTGCTGATCCTCTCCAAAGGGAAGGCCGATCTCCGTGCGGGAGTTCATGTGGAGAACGATCCGGTCTCGATCTTCGAGTACCGCAAGAACGTGCATCATGTGATCGTGCAGGGGTGCGCGGCGGCCGGATGCCACTCGGCGGGTAAGGCGGGGACTTTCAACCTCTTCGCCGCCAATAACGACGCCGCCATCTACACCAACTACCTCATCCTCCAGAAGTACTCCAAAACGATCGCCCCCAAGGCGGGCGACCGCGGTAAGCCGACGCAGCGCATGGTCGTGGACCGCGAGTACCCTGATCAGTCGCTGCTTTTGCAATACATGCTGCCCCCGAGCGCCGCCGACACCCCGCACCCGGCCGTCCCCGGCTACAAGGGCGTGGTGAAGCTCGCGTCGGCGGCCGCGTACGCGCAAACCGCTCATTGGATCAAGCAGCTCAACCCCATCGCGCCGGACTACGAAATTGACCTCTCCCAGGACCCGCCCAAAAAAGAGCCCAAAGAGAGCAAGGGTGATGCGAAAGGTGGATGACGAATTGCCGGGTGAATCCATTCGTGGCGGGTTTTCTTTCCCATGACCCCTGCCGGCCTGCTTAGTCTGGCGATCCTGTTGATCGGGGCGGCGGCGCTTTCGGAGCGGGTGCTCGCGCGGATGCATCGCGGGCGGCTTAAGCGGTTGGCCGCGGGCTGCCGGATGCGCTACAGCCCAAACGACCGCTTCCGCCTCACACCGCGCATCACTCGAAACTTCCCCATCCCCGGCGCCGCGAAGATCAAGGTGGTCGACTTGATCTACGGGATCGAGAGCGATTCCTACCGCTACATTTTCACCGCCGAGTACACCGCCGGGATCGTTCGCGGCAAGCACCGCGTGCAACGCGCGTGCAGCTTCTCCGAACCACGCGACCGCTTGCTCGAATCGGCGGACCCTCATATCACCCTGGCGCCTTCCGGCCTGCCCCTGCTTGAGCAATACCGTCAACTGTGCCCACAAGCCGCCCGAAGTTCAGACCGTCCGACCAGCGCCGACTCTTCCGCACCGACGCAATGACACGACGACGGTCGTGGCGGTAAAGCCGCCGGGCGATAGTTTGCCTGTGCGAAAGATCGTCCGCTCGTCCCCCGGCAAGCCCAAGTTTTTCACCCGCCCCGTCCGCCAGCGGCACATCCGTTGCACGCCACCCCGGCGGAGAGGCCGGTTGCGGCCGCGGATCATCCATGAGGCCCACAACACCCCCCGAATTTGCCCGCGAACTTACCGCGAAGGCAAAACACCTGACGCTCAAGGACTTCCTTCAGGGCAAGCCGCTCGGCCATCCCCTCCACGCCTTTCTCGTGCATCTGCCCATGGCATTGTGGCCGACCGCGCTCGCCTTCGACATTCTCGCTTACGTGAGGCACGACAATGATCTCTCCCTGACTCTGACGGCATGGTGGTGCATCCTCGTCGGCCTCATCACCGCTACCGCGGCCATCCCCACGGGAATAGCGGACTGGACCGGCATCCGCCCCGGCCGCCCCGCGCGCAAGCTCGGCCTGCTCCACGCCGCCCTCAACTCTGCCGTCTTTGCCCTGTTCATTGTCAACTTCACGCTCCGCGGCCTGCGCGGACCGTACGTGCCGTCGATCACCAGGACAGAACTCCTCCTCTCCGCAATCGCCGTCGCACTCCTCTTCCCCAGCGCCTACCTCGGCGGCCTGCTGGTCTATGACCACGGCATTGGCGTCGCCCGTACGTCAAAACATTATTGGAGAAACGTTGCGATCGCGGGCGGAGCGAGAGTCGGTGAGGACTGACAGGCAGGAGCCAGGAGCCAAGACCTATACCATTGGGCTGCTCTTATCCTTTGATCTTCAGCACTCAGCACTTTTCTCCGCCCCTCGGAGGCCGTCATGCCCGAAAACCCCGTCCGCAGTGTGCTCGAAGGCAAGCCATTTCGGCACCCGTTGCATCCGATGCTCGTGCATTTTCCGATCGGGTTGTTCGTCATCAGCCTGGTGCTGGATGTCGCCTCGTATTTGGGGCGGGGCAGCCACGCGCTCGTGCTCGGCGCGCTGTACACGATGTGTGCCGGCGTGGCCATGGGGATCGTGGCCGCGGTTCCGGGATTCGTCGATTGGACCGACATCCGCCGCGACCATCCCGCCAAAGGGATAGGCCAGTGGCACATGGGCCTCAACATCTTGGTCCTCCTCATCTACGGCATTAGCATCATCGCGCGCTTTGCTACGACGAATCCACGCAGGACCGACCTTCCGCTCATCTTCACGTCGGTGATTGCCATTTGCGTGCTGATGGTGAGCGGCTACCTGGGCGGCCTGATGGTTTATGACGACGGCATCGGTGTCGGCCGCCACCGCCGGCGCGGGCGCGCGCCGGTGAGGACAATCCCGCTGACCGCCGCGGGCTCGGCGGACGGCTGGGTATCAGTCCCCGGCGCAGAGTTGATGGAAGACCCCCAAACGCTCCGCCTCAGCATCGACGGCGTGATCGTCGCCCTCGCCAAGGCGGACGGCGCGTACTACGCCTTTCAGGAATTTTGCACCCACCGCTACGGCCCGCTGTCCGAAGGATGCCTGAAAGGAGGCCAGGTCACGTGCCCCTGGCACGGCTCCCTTTTCGACCTGCATACCGGCAAGGTCCAACACGGGCCCGCCAAGACAAATATCAACGTCTACGACGTGCGGCTAGTGAACGGCAAGGTGAGCATCCGGGTACCGAGCGATGATTCGATTAACGCGGTCCGCCGCAGCCGTGTGGCCGGGGCGACGCAAGAGCGCGACTGGAAAACCGCCGCCGAGCCAGCGCCTCGGCCCGCCCGTGTCGATAGAACTCCCGACACACGTTAGGGCGAGTGGGATTTACTTGTCGCAGCACTGATCCCTGAACCGCACCACGACTCGCGACGCCAATGAGACAACCCTGGCTTGCGATTCTCTGGACTAAGTGAGCGAAAGCCCTCGCGGCTAACCAATCGATGAATTGCGTATCCGCAACGGAATAACCTGTTCCGTAGCCTCGGGTGCCACTCCGCCACGGAAGCCCGCCAAATCCAACGTGACATACCGATATCCTGCCCGGCGGATTCCCTCAACGATCTGCCGCCCCGACTCCACCGCGCGGGGCAGGTCTTCCGCCGGCACTTCGATCCGTGCGACCTCGCCGTGGTGACGTACGCGGAATTGCCGGAAGCCCATGCCGGCCAGCACGTCCTCGGCGGCTTCGATCTGCCGGAGCAAGGCGGGGGTGATCGGCGTGCCGGTGGGCACGCGGGAGGAGAGGCACGCCATTGCGGGCTTGTCCCACGCCGGGAGGCTCAGGTGCCGGGCGAGGTCGCGCACTTCCTGCTTGCTCAAGCCGGCTTCGCGCAGCGGCGAGCGCACGCCGGCGTTTCGGCCGGCGGCGATTCCGTTCTGGTGGTCTTTGATGTCGTCGCAATGAATGCCGTCGGCGACCGCATTGAGGCCTTCACTCTTCGCGAGCGCCGCGAGCCGGGCGAACAACTCGGTTTTGCAGAAGAAGCAGCGGTTGGAGGGGTTGGCCGCGTAGCGGTCGTCGAGATGTTCCTCGGTGCTCACGACGCGATAGCCGATGCCCATTTGCTCGGCAAGTTGGACCGCATCGCGCATCTCGCGCGCCGGGTAGCTGGGCGACATCCCGATGCACGCGATCGCGTTATCGCGCAGTTCCTGATGAGCGATGATCGCCACAAGAGCGCTGTCCACACCTCCGGAATAGGCGACCAGGACCGAACCACAATTCCGGAGCAGCTCGCGAAGTCGGGCGAGCTTTCCCGAGAGTTCCGTCGGCAGGGGGGTTGTCACGTACGCCGTCTCACTCACCGCCTGCCTCCTTCGCGTGGATCTTCGCGTTGATGGCCGCGGCCATGTGGCCGGCGCCGTAGCCGTTGTCGATGTTCACCACCGCAACGCCCGGCGCGCAGCTATTGAGCATCCCCAGAAGGGCGGCCAACCCCCCGAAGCTCGCGCCGTACCCGACGGACGTCGGCACCGCGATCACCGGGGCTTCGATCAGCCCGGCCACGACGCCCGGCAGCGCCCCTTCCATCCCCGCCACGACGATCGCCACGTTCGCCGACCGCAGCGTCGGGACGTGATGCAACAGACGCTGCAAACCCGCGACGCCCACGTCATAGATCTTCAACGGCAAATGCCCCATCAGATCGAGCGTCAGCGCGGCTTCCTCCGCCACGGGAAGGTCGCTCGTCCCCGCGGCAAGCAGCACGACCCCCGGCCGACGGGGGCCTTCCGGTTCACGGTCGATCCACAGCGCCCGCGCGGTCTCGTCATACCGCACGTCCGGCACCCGCGCGCTCGCCGCGTCAAAGTGCGCTCGCGTCGCCCGCGTTCCCAGCACACGGGTCGTCCGGTCCGCCAGCCGTGCGATGATTTCCGCCGTCTGGGCCGGCGTCTTCCCCGCGCAGTAGACGACCTCGGCAAACCCGCGCCGAATCTGGCGGTGGTGATCGATCTTCGCAAACTCGATGTCCTCGAACGGAAGCGCTCCCAGCGCCGCGCACGCCTCCTCGACGCTCTGCTCTTTCCGCGCGACTCTCCCCAACAATGCGGCAATGGTCTGCTGGTTCCACATATGATCTGGCGTGCAGCATAGAATCCGGTTCCGGCCGGAACCAACCGCAAAAATCGGCGCAATTTTCGGAAAACGCGATGCCCTGAATGTCGAACGAAGGATTTTGGCGCGAAGGGGCGAAGAAGTTCAAGCAAGGGAAGCCGCTGGTGTTGCGGTGTTCCGGATAAAGCCGCTCACTCGGTTTTGGCTGAGGATCACGCTACGATTGGCGCATGCCTTTTGAGATCACAACGACGCGCCAATTCTCCGCCGCCCATCAGCTTGTGTTGTACGACGGCTCGCTTGAGCCGCTGCACGGGCACAACTGGAAGGTGAAGGTGACCGTGGCTGCAGAGAAGCTCGACGCGATCGGGGTGGTGATGGATTTCCACGAGCTCGAGCGGGGCCTCGACGCGGTTATCGGTCCGATGCACAACCGGCATCTCAACGAGCTACCCTCCTTCGCGGAGCTCAACCCGTCGGCGGAAAATGTCGCGTTTCACATCGCCACCACCCTGCGGCTTCCCCCCACGGCGGCGCTCGCCTCGGTCGAAGTCTGGGAAACTGATGAGAATTCCGCGGTTTATAGGCCCCGCTGAGCCGATTTAAATTGACGCTGTGCAGTGGCCCTCATACGATCTGAACGCCTCCATGGAGCTAATCCGGGCTCATCTTTTCCGGTCATCCACGGCGGCCGAGGCTATAGAACATGAAGTGTGACAACTGCAATAAGAACGCCACCGTCCATCTAACCGAAATTAAGGGCGGCAAGAAAATCGAGAAGCACCTCTGCGAACAATGCGCCGCGCAGAACGAGGGGCTCCCCGTCAAGAGCCACATGCCCATCAACGAGCTGCTGACCAACTTCGTCATGCAGCACAGCGGGCTCCAGAAGGAAACCGGCACCGGGTGCGACCAGTGCGGCATCACCTGGGCCGAGTTCCGCCAGAGCGGGCTGCTCGGGTGCGCCAACGACTATCAGCTCTTCGAGAAAGACCTGACCCCTCTTCTACTCCGGGCTCATGAGGGAATGACTCACCACGTCGGAAAGGTTCCGACCCGCCGGGGCGGCAGCGGCGTGCCCATGAAACGGCAGGTGGACCTCACCCGCCTCCGCAAGGACCTGGCCAAGGCCGTCGAGGCCGAAGACTACGAACGCGCCGCCAAGCTCCGCGATCAAATCCGCCAGGCGGAGACCGGGTGACGACGGAAAAGTTGCCCAGTTGTTAGTTGCAGTTGCCAGTAAGAAGCAAGACCTGAATTCGTCGACCTTCACTGGCAACTACCAACCGGCAACTGACAACTAACGACTGGCAACCAACAACTGACAACTATGAAGATGAAGCTTTCCGACCTCACGAATCACGCCGGCGAATGGCTCCGCGGAAGCGGGCCCATGAGTGAAATAGTCATTTCGTCGCGCATCCGCCTGGCGCGCAACGTCACGGGCTTCCCCTTCCTGACCCGCTGCACCCGTCACCAGCGACAGGCGCTGGAGCAAAAGGTCCGAGAGACGATCCTCGCCGCCGACCTGTCGTCCCAGGTCCTTTACGTGGATCTCGAAAACGCCCCCGACATGGACCGCCAGCTCCTCGTGGAGCGCCACCTCATCAGCAAGCCCCACGCCGGGGCCGAAGGCGCACGCGGCGTCGCGATCGCCGAGAATGAAACCCTCTCGGTCATGGTCAACGAGGAAGACCACCTCCGCATCCAATGCCTCCGCTCGGGCCTGCAGCTCGAAGAAGCGTGGGAGCAGATCAACAAGGTGGACGACAAGCTGGAAGCCGCCCTCGACTGGTCGTTCCACCCTCGCTTCGGCTACCTGACGGCCTGCCCGACCAACGTCGGCACCGGCATTCGCGTGAGCGTGATGCTCCACCTGCCGGCCCTCAAGCTCACGGGCGAAATTGAGAAACTCTTCCGCGCCGCCAAGGACATGAAACTCGCCGTCCGCGGCCTCTATGGGGAAGGCACCGAAGCCACGGGCGACTTCTACCAGATCAGCAACCAGACCACCCTCGGCAAGTCCGAGGACGACATCATCAGCGACTTCAAGCACGCGATCGTCCCGAAGATCATCGAGTGGGAGCAACACGCCCGCCGCACGCTGCGGGATGACCGCACCGTCCAGCTCGACGACAAGGTCGGCCGAGCCTTGGGGATTCTCCGCTCGGCCCGGTTGATTGCCAGCGAAGAAACGCTGCTTCTGCTCAGCCACCTGCGCATGGGCGTCCACCTCAACCGCGTAAAGGACATTGACCTCCGCACGATCAACGAGCTGTTCCTGCTCACGCAACCCGCCCACCTGCAAAGAATTCAGGGCCGCAAGTTGGAGGGGGACGTGCGACGGGCCGTACGGGCCGACTACATACGACAGAGATTGGGCGTGGCGTAAGAATACCTCCTTACTCAAACCGGCTCGACTCCAAATCCAGTTTATAGATGTTCCCTTCGTATCCGACGAAGTAGATATTCCCCTGCGCATCCCGGCCCATCGATACCACCGACTGCGGCGTCACGGTCAGCACGCGCACTTTCTCGAGCGAGCGATTTTTCTGCGTCATCGCGAACAAACGCTTCTGCTGATAATCGCCGAAGATGTAGGCCCCGTAGAAGCTCGACTTGGGGTTGCCGCGATAGACGTAGCCGCCGGTGACGGACTGGCCGTACTTTCGCGTGTACGCGAAGACCGGCGGAACGTACTTCTCACCCTCGCGTCGATACTTGTTGGAGAAGCGCTCGAACCCTTCGTATACGTTCCAGCCGTAGTTCTCCCCCTTGCGGACGATGTTCACTTCTTCGTAGAGATCCTGGCCGATGTCCCCTTCCCAGAGATCACCCGTGACGGGGTCGAACGCGAAGCGCCAGACTTCGCGATGGCCGTACGACCAGATTTCCGGGCGAACGCCGGCTTTTCCCACGAACGGGTTGTCCTTCGGAACGGAATATCCCTTGCCCGGATCCGGATGATCCACATCGATGCGAAGAATCTTTCCTTGCAGCAGTGACATGTTCTGGGCGTTGCCCGACGGGTCGGTCTGCGGGCCCGAGTCCCCCATGCCGACGTAGAGACACCCATCCGGCCCGAAATCGAGCGCGCCGCCTGGGTGATCATTCGTGATCGAGTGGATGATGATCGCTTCCTTCAGCGGCTCACCCGAATCGGTCGTCAAATCATCTTTGGTTGTGCCCTGCAAGATCTGCGTTTGGAAGCCTTTTCCCTCAGTTGTATGGTTGACAATATAATACTTATGGTTTTCCCTGAATTTCGGGTGGAAGACCATTCCCGTCAGCCCGTTGGTTCCCTGGACCACGTGGCCAATATCGCGGAACTT
>JAQGHH010000378.1 GCA_028288945.1 Phycisphaerales bacterium | reverse complement strand
AGGCCGAAGAAAATGAGGGTGCGGGTGAAAAAGTGATTGGGCATGATTTCTCCGCAGGAGCGGGTCTCCTGCCGCGGGGTCGGTTGCGATCGGGCGATGCGGGCCGACATGCGCTTTTTCTCGCGCGGGCATTCCGATACCAGGACCAGGCGTCCCGCTTACTGCTGCCCGCGCGGACCAAGCATGTTCGGACTCAACCGTTTAGCCGCCCCGCTTGCGGGGCGGCTAAACAATTGCTCAGACCGGCCGGCTTTTTCTGCGGGGTCCAGTAAACGCCAGCCAGCAAAGGAAATGTAGCCTCCGCAGGCGCGCACGGCAAGGCGGGCCGGCTTGACAGTCCCATCCGTTGGCCGGTACAGGAGTGCCACATGCATTACCGGGCTTGGGCGATTTATGTGGCGGCAATCGGCACGATGACCGGACTCGCGCGGGCGCAGGCCGTAGGCCCGGCGGACGCCGAGCCGAGTTTCTTCGCGGAAAGTGAAGACAGTGATCCATTGATCCGCCCGTTCCGGCTGGCCGTGGTGGATGAGCCGCAGAGCGTTTACCCGCAGCTCGCGCCGCCCCGCGAAGACGAGGGGATCAATTCCGGGGGCGTGCATTTCGACGTGGACGTCAGCTATCTCAGCACCTACGTCTACCGCGGCGTCGACCAGACCACCGACACCGTAAAGGACCATCAGGAGCGTGCCCTCCAGTTTGACGGGAAGGCATCGTTCGATTTGGGCAAGCTGCCGCACCCGTACGTCGGGCTGTTCGTCAACGTGTTCAACAGCGACCCGATCTCGCGCTTCGAGGAAGTGCGGCCGAGCTTCGGCCTGGACTGGACGATCAAGCCGCTCACCTTCTCCGGCGGATACACGAGCTACATTTTCCCCAACCGCAAGGGCCTCGACACCCAGGAGGCCTACGCGAAAATCACGCTGGACGACTCCCGCATTTTCCACACCGAGCGTCCGCTGCTGGCGCCGTACGTGTTCGGCGCATACGACCTGAACATTTACAAGGGCTTTTACCTCGAAGCCGGGATACGGCACGATTTCGTTTTCGAGGATATTGGTCTGACGATGACGCCCTTTGCGGATATCGCGTACGTGCTGAACAATCCCCAATACGCCCTCATGCTCAACGGCCGCGACCATGGTTTACAGCACTACGACGTGGGCCTGATCGCGACCTATTCGCTGAACCATCTGTTCAACACCAACCGCCGATATGGTGAATGGAGCGTCCGCGGATATCTCACCTACACGGCGAAAATCGACAAGGAATTGCGGGCCGATACGTTGATCTGGGGAGGGGTGGGATTGAATTTCAGTTACTGATTTCGGGGAGAAGGTAGGCGGTAGGGAGGGAAACGGGGGAAATGCAAAGTGCAAAATGCAAAAGTCAAAATGAGGAGCGGCCGGAGGCTAGAGGACTCTGGAAGACATCGCCGCTTTTCATTTTGACTTTTGCATTTTGAATTTTGCACTTTGCATTCAATTCGTTCCTCTTCCTACCTTTTTCCCGCCATCGCCTGCTGCACTCTTCCCCGCGCCAGTGCCCGGTCACGGGCTTCGAAGCTTTTCTCATCCGTAATGCGGAGGGCGGTGGCGTGTTCGAATTCGGCGCGGGCGGCTTCGACGTCGATGTCCTTGGGGTCGGTGGCCTGCGTGGTGAGGATCGTGAGGTTGTTGTCCTTCATCTGGGCGATGCCGCTGTCGACGAAGAAGGTGCGGGACTGGCCGTTGACCAGGTCGAGACGGAGCGGGCCGACGCCCAGCTTGACGAGCAGGGGGGAACGGCCGGGGAGGATGCCGATGAGCCCGTCGAAGGCGGGGAGGATCGCCTGGTTGACCGGCTCGGACAAGGTCTGCTGTTCGGGCGTTACGACGACGCAATGAAAAGGCATAGTGCTCCTGCTTTCTAGGGCGCGCGAGTGTAGAGGAAGGGGGGCCGGCGGTCAATTTCGGCAGGCGGGGTGTGCAGAAAGGCTTGCGAATTTCCGGCTTTCGGACGTTGTCAAACACACGGAGCGGGATATGATGGATGTGTGAACGCAAGCGACCACCGCGCCTCCCGCGCGGTGGTTCGCGTTTGTAGGTCGGCAGCAGCCGGGCGGAGTATGAGGCGTTTCACGTAATTTTAAACCAGCTGGGCGCCGCTGCGCCCGGGGAGTCCATTTCATGCAGATGGTTAGCGCCGCCGAGAAGGCGGAACTCGAAAAAAAGCGGGAAGATCTGTACAAGTCGCAGATCGACGTGCAGGAGCGCATTCGCCGGGCGGCGGCGCTGGGCGATCTCTCGGAGAACGCCGAGTACCACTTCGCCAAGGAGGAGAACCGCGCGATCCAGAAACAGCTCGCCGAGCTGGAATCCAAGCTCAGGCATGTCGCCGTCGTCAGCACCGACAACATCCCCGACGGCCTGGTCTTCCTGGGCCATACGGTCAAGCTCCTGGACCTGAGCGACGACACCGAGCAGTTGGTGCGCCTGGTCGGCGAAGCCCAAACCGCCTCGGCCGGCAGCGACGTCCTCCCCGTCTCTGTTTCCAGCCCCATGGGTGAAGCGTTGATGAAGGCCCGCGTGGGAGAAACGGTCCGCGTGAAAGCCCCGCGCGGGACGATGGAGTTTAAGATTTTGGAAATCATGCAGTAAAGGAGGGGAGGGGAGCCAGAAGCCCGGAGCCAGTAGAAAGACAAAGGGCGGAACCGAATTGCATTCGGTTCCGCCCTTCTCGTTTCACGGGCTGATCAGATTCCCCTCCCTATTCTGGCTCCCGGCTTCTGGCTACCGGCTCTTTCCCGTCCTCACCGGCGACTCTTGCGGCGTCACAACGATCTCCAGCTTTTCCGTGCGCCGGATGACCGTCACCGGGAGCGGCACGCCCACCTGCTCCTCGGTCAGGAGCTTGTGGAGTTCGTCGATCGAGGCGATCGGCTGTCCGCCGGCTTCGACGATGACGTCGCCTTCGGCCAGATCGCTATGCGCTGCGGGGCTGCCGGTCTCCATGCCGGTCACCATCACGCCCGTCTCGACGGGCAGGCGGAAGAATCGCACGACCCGGCGATGCAGCGGCACGTTCTGCCCGCCCACGCCGATGTAGCTGCGCCGAATGCGGCCGTCGCGGATAAGCCGGGACGCGACGAACTGCGCCGTGTCGCCCGGGATCGCGAAGCAGATGCCCTGCGCTCCCGCGATGATGGCCGTGTTCACTCCAATGACTTCCCCGCGTGAGTTGACCAGCGGCCCGCCCGAGTTACCCGGATTGAGGGCGGCGTCCGTCTGGACGATCCCGTCGATGAGCCTTCCGGTCTGGCTGCGCATCGACCGGCCGAGGTTGCTGACAACGCCCGCCGTCACGGTGTATTGGAACCCGTACGGGTTGCCGATGGCGACGACGAGCTGTCCGACCTGGATCGCGGAGGAACTGCCGAACTCCACGCTCGAGAGATTGGGCGCGTTGATGTCGAGGACGGCAAGGTCCGTCTCCGGGTCTTCCCCGACGAGCCTGCCCGGGAAGGAGCGTCCGTCGGAGAGGGTGACGCTGATCGTCGTGGCCCCGTGGACGACGTGGCTGTTGGTGAGGACCAGGCCGTCGGGGGTGAAGATGAACCCCGACCCGCTGCCGCCGACGGGCCCGCGGTGGCGGGGCTGATGGGGGTGATGGCTGTGGCTGACTTCGATGTTGACGACCGCCGGGCTCGCCCGCCGGGCCGCCCCAACCACGGCGGTGGAATAGGCGTCGAGCAGGTGCGCATCGTCCGCCGGCGCCTGCGCCGGCGCGGGGTCGAGGACGGCGACGCCGTCGGTCGCTTCGTCGCTGATGTACTGCAGAATGCGGCTCATGTCTCCTTCTTTCCGGCAACCTTTTTCGCGCGTGCGATCGGGCGAAAATACGCCCGGTCGTCAGCCCGAAACCGGTTGCCAAAGGCGTGCCGCGAAAGGGCGGCTCGCCGCTACAGATATACGAATCGTAGGCAGGTAGGGTTTGGTTGGTGAAGTACGCACCGGACGGTGGTATACTTCCTAAAAGGAAACCATCAGGAGCAACCCCGGATGAAAACGCTGACCCGCAAATGCCCCGCCGAAACCACCCTCGACGTCATCGGCGGCCGCTGGAAAGTCCCCATCCTCTGGCACCTGTTCCAGGGAACCCGCCGGTTCTCCGAACTGCGGCGCGGGCTCGACGGCGTTACCCAGAAGATGCTGACCCAGCAGCTCCGCGAGCTCGAGGCCGAAGGCATTGTAAACCGTAAGGTCTACCCGCAGGTGCCGCC
>JAQGHH010000353.1 GCA_028288945.1 Phycisphaerales bacterium | reverse complement strand
CTCGCCGGGGATCTGCTGCCCAACCCCACGCAGGAACAGATCTGCGCCACGGGCTTTTTGCGCAATTCGATGGTGAACGAAGAGGGCGGCGTGGACCCCGAGCAGTTCCGGATGGACGAAATGTTCGACCGTATGGACGCGGTCGGGAAAAGCATGCTCGGCCTCACCATCCAATGCGCACAGTGCCATTCGCACAAGTACGACCCGCTCACTCAGGAAGAGTATTACCGGCTGTTCGCGTTCCTGAATAACGACCACGAGGCGCAGCGCGTCGTCTATTCGCCGGCCGAGCACATGGCCGCGGCGGATCTCACCCGGCAGATGCGGGAGATCGAAGCCGATCTCCAGCACCGCTCGCCCGATTGGGAAGAGCACATGGCCCAGTGGGAAAAGGAGACGGCCGGAAATCAGCCGCAGTGGACCGTGCTGGAACTGGAGAACCTGAACGAAAATGATCAGCGTTACATCCCGCAGGGCGACGGCTCTCTGTTGGCCCAGGGATATGCGCCAACGAAATTCACCTCGCGCTTCCGCGCGAAGACGAAGCTGGCAGGCGTCACCGCGATTCGCCTGGAGCTTCTGACCGACCCGAATCTCCCCTGCGGCGGGCCCGGGCGCTCCTTCAAAGGCACCTGCGCCCTGAGCGATTTCACGGTCGACGCAGCGCCTTTGACTGACGAAGGCAAGTCGAAGCGCGTGAAATTCTCCGACGTCACTGCCGACTACGACCAGCCGGAGGCGGACCTCGAACGCAACTTCGATGACCGGGGCAACAAAAAACGCGTCACCGGTCCAGTAAAGATGGCGATCGACGGCAATGGCGACACCGCCTGGGGGATCGACGCCGGCCCCGATCGGCGCAATCAGGACCGCAAGGCGGTCTTCGCGTGCGAGAAGCCCGTCGGCGCGGACGACGGCGTCGTCCTCACGTTCCACCTCCAGCAAAACCACGGCGGATGGAACAGCGACGACCACATGAACAACAACCTCGGCCGCTTCCGCATCTCCGCCACGAACGCGGCGAGCCCGGTCGTCGCCGACCCGCTGCCCCGCCGCGTGCGCGAGATCCTCGCCATCCCGCGCGACCGCCGATCCCCCGAGCAAGCGGCGATGGTTTTCAGCTACTGGCGCACGACGGTGCCGGAGTGGAAGGAAGCCAACGAGAAGATTGAATCGCTCTGGAAGAAGTGGCCCGCCGGCTCCACGCAGTTGGCGCTGATGGCCCGCGAGAAGCCGCGTGATACGCACCTGCTCACCCGCGGCGACTGGCTCAAACCCTCAAACCCCGTGACACCCGGCGTCCCCTCATTCTTGCATGCACTTCCCGATCATGCAGACTCCACCCGCCTGACGCTCGCGCGCTGGATCGCTGATCGCAAATCGCCCACGACGGCGCGCGTGTTTGTGAACCGCCTCTGGCAGAGCTATTTCGGTACGGGAATCGTCGCGACGCCCGAGGACTTCGGCATCCAGGGCGACCGCCCGAGCCACCCCGAATTGCTCGACTGGCTCGCCTGCGAATTCATGGAACCGACCACCGGCCCGGATAAGTCGCAAGCGTGGAGCGTGAAGCACATTCAGCGGCTGATCGTAACGTCCGCCGTGTATCGACAGAGCAGCCGGATCACGCCCGAGGCGTACGCAAAGGACCCGTATAACCGGCTGCTCGCGCGTGGCCCGCGGTTCCGGGTCGAGGGAGAAATCGTCCGCGACATCGCCCTCTCGGCGAGCGGATTGCTCAACGAAAAGATTGGCGGCCGCAGCGTAATGCCGCCCGCCCCGGCGTTCCTGTTCCAGCCGCCCACCAGTTACGCGCCTTTCCCATGGGTGGACGAAACCGGGCCGGAGAAATACCGCCGGGCGCTCTACACCTTCCGCCGGCGTTCGACGCCTCATCCCGCGCTGCAAACCTTCGACGTCCCCAACGGGGATTCCTCCTGCGTCCGCCGGCTGCGATCCAATTCGCCGCTGCAGGCACTGACGTCATTGAACGAGCCCGTCTTCGTGGAATGCGCCCAGGCCCTCGCCCGCAAAGTGCTCGCCGAAGGCGGCAAGTCTGATGAAGAGCGCATCGCCTACGCCTTCCGCCGCACGCTGTCGCGCGCACCGACGGACGGCGAAAAGAAAGAGCTCCATTCATTGTTGGATAAAGAGCGCCAACGTTTTGCCGCCGGCTGGCTGAACCCCAACGAAGTCGCCGCCGGCAAGACTGAGCCGCTGGCCGACATTCCGGCTGGCGCTACGCCGACGGATTTGGCGTCGTACACGGTCATCTCCCGCGTGCTGCTGAATCTGGACGAGACGATTACGAAGGAATAAGAATGTGGCGAGAAGCCCTTCTCCTCAGCCCCGGAGGGGCGAAAGACTTTAGCCCACGGCGCAAGCCGTCGGGGAACAGGACGCCCGGAAGTGAATAGCCCCGGAGGGGCGTAAGAAGCGTCAGATTTGCAAGTGGTTCCTCGTGATTTGAAGGTGCATCCAGAGAAAATGTGTTCGGAGCCGGGCTGTGTCGGCCCGGTCGGACCAAAGGTCCGAATCGTGGGAGGTTACGCGTCGCGCACCTATTCAATCTCGCGCTTCTTACGCCCCTCCGGGGCTGGTTGCGTTTACTACATTTACCACCCACGGCTTGCGCCGTGGGCTAAGGTCTTTCGCCCCTCCGGGGCTGAGAACGATCGAATTCGGTGGCACGATGAACTGAAACGTGCCGTAACATTCGAGGACGTTATCCAATGACGCGTTACGAACAGCTCTCTCACGCCCACCGCACCCAGATCAATCGCCGCTGGTTCTTGAAGCAGTGCGGCGTAGGGCTCGGCGCAATCGCCCTGTCGGAACTCATGGGCGGCGGCCCGCAGCGCGCGAGCGCCGCAACCGGGCCGGCGCTTAATCCGCTTGCGGCGAAGCCGCCTCACTTTGCCCCGCGGGCCAAGCGCGTCATTTATCTCTTCATGGCCGGCGGCCCGAGCCACATGGAGATGTTCGATTACAAGCCGGAGCTGGCCAAATGGGACGGCAAACTCCCCCCCGCCGATCTACTGAAGGGATATCGCGCCGCCTTCATCAATCCCAACTCCAAGCTGCTCGGCCCCAAGTTCAAGTTCTCCAAGTACGGCCAATGCGGCGCTGAACTTTCGGAATTGCTCCCTCACCTCTCGACCGTCGTGGACGACCTCACAATCGTCAAGTCGATGCACACGGATGCGTTCAACCACGCCCCGGCACAGATCCAAATGAATACCGGCAGCCAGCAGTTCGGCCGGCCGAGCATGGGGGCGTGGGCGACCTACGGCCTGGGCAGCGAGAGCCGCGATTTGCCGGCGTTCGTCGTCTTCTCCACCGGCACGAAAGGCACGAGCGGCGGCGCGTCCAACTGGGGCAGCGGGTTTCTCCCCTCCACCCACCAGGGCGTCCTGTTCCGCAGCACGGGCGACCCGGTCATGTACCTCTCCAACCCCAAGGGCGTCGACGCACAGCTTCAGCGCGACTCACTCGATTCGATCCGCAACCTCAATGAGCAACATCTGGGCGTAATGGGCGACCCGGAAATCGCCACGCGAATCAACTCCTTCGAGATGGCCTACCGCATGCAGGCCAGCGCGCCGGAGCTGATGGACCTCTCGCAGGAGCCCAAGCACATTCTTGACATGTACGGCGTCGAGCCCGGCAAGCCCAGCTTCGCCGCCACGTGCCTCCTGGCCCGTCGCCTCGCCGAACGCGGCGTACGCTTCGTGCAGATCTTCCACGAAGCCTGGGACCAGCACGGCAACCTCGTCAACGACCTCAAAAAGAACTGCCAGGCCACGGATCAGGCCTGCGCCGCGCTCGTGAAAGACCTCAAGCAGCGGGGCATGCTCGACGACACGCTGGTCATCTGGGGCGGCGAATTCGGCCGCACGCCGATGGTCCAGGGCGGCAACGACGGCCGCGACCATCACCCCAACTGCTTCACCTACTGGCTCGCCGGCGGCGGCACCAAGCCCGGACTCACCCTGGGCGAGTCCGATGACTTTGGCTTCAATGTCGTCAAGGACCCCGTCCACACCCACGACCTTCACGCGACGATTCTCCACCTGCTCGGCTTCGATCACACCCGGCTGACTTACCGGTTCCAGGGCCGCGATTTCCGTTTGACCGATGTGTTTGGCAACGTCGTGCATTCGATGATACAAGCCTGACTTGTTTCAGGTCATTGCCATCCTCGTCACCGTCACGGCCCTCCTGGGCTACGTGAACCACCGGTTCATCCGCCTGCATCCGAGCATCGGCCTGATGCTCAGCGCACTGGTTCTTTCGCTTGCCCTGATGGTGCTGAGGCATTTCGACCTGGGCGTGAAGGACGCCGCGGCCGATTTCATTCAGCACGTCCCGTTCGGCAAAGCGCTCCTGCAATGGATGCTCGGGTTCCTGCTCTTCGCGGGCGCGTTGACGGTGGACCTCAACGAGCTTTCCGAGAACAGTGTCATCACCGCCGCCCTTTCCGTCGTCTCGACGGCGGCTTCCATGTTCATCGTCGGCGCGCTGGCCTGGGTGATGCTGCGTGCGATCCGTGTGCCGCTGCCGTTCCCGGTATGCCTGCTGTTCGGCGCGCTGATCTCCCCGACCGACCCGGTCGCGGTCGTGGCCCTAATGAAAAACATCGGCGCGCCCAAGAGCATTGAAACCGTCATCTCCGGTGAATCGCTCTTCAACGACGGCATCGGCGTCGTGCTGTTTCTCACCCTGCTGGCGTTCGTGCAAGGCCACGGCGCGGTCACTGCCGCGGGCGTCGTGCGATTGTTCGTGCAGGCATCGCTGGGCGGCTGCCTGCTCGGGTTCATCACCGGCATAACCGTCTACAAGATGCTCAGGACCGTGCGCGATTTTCAGGTGGAGGTGCTGCTGACGCTGGCCCTGGTGATGGCCACGTACGCGCTGGCCGAGGCGGTGCATGTTTCAGGGCCGATCGCGGAGGTGGTCGCCGGGCTGCTGATAGGGAATCACGGCCGCACGCTCAACATGGCCGAGGACGTGCGCGAAGACCTGCTGCATTTCTGGGAATTGGTCGAGTCGATCATGAACGCGATGCTGTTCGTGCTGATCGGCTTGCAGGTGCTGGTGATGCCTTACTCGCGCGTGTACTTCGCGGCCGCGGCACTGGCCGTGCCGATCGTGCTACTGGCACGGTGGCTGAGCGTCGAATTGACCGTCCGCGTTCTCGCGTTGCGCGGCCGCTCGGCAAAACACATGGTCCCCATCCTCACCTGGGGCGGCCTCCGTGGCGGATTGGCCATCGCCATGGCCCTCTCCCTCCCGCCAGGCAGCCAGCGCGACCTCATCGTCGCCATCACCTACGGCGTTGTCGCTTTCTCCATCGTCGTGCAGGGAACAACGCTGCGGCGGGTGGTCATGCGGACTCAAACTCCCTCTCCCTCCTAGGGAAAGGGAGTCAGATCCTCACGCCAAAATCGGCCGGATCACTTTCCCCGCCACGTCCGTCAGTCGGAAATCGCGGCCGTTGAAGCGGTAGGTGAGCTTCTCGTGGTTTAGCCCCAGCAGGTGGAGGATCGTCGCGTGAAGGTCGTTGACGCTTACTTTGTCATCGACGGCCTTGAAGCCGACTTCGTCGCTCTGACCGTAGCTCGTGCCCCCTTTGGCGCCGCCGCCGGCGAGCCAGGTGGTGAAGGCGTGAGGGTTGTGGTCGCGGCCGGGTTTTGCGCCTTTCTGCGAGACGGGAAGCCGGCCGAATTCGCCGCCCCAGATGACGAGCGTGTCGTCCAATAGGCCGCGCTGGGCGAGGTCCGCGAGCAAGCCTGCCACGGGCTGATCTGTTTCGCCCGCGAACTGCGTGTGGTTGCCGGCGATATCAATGTGGCCGTCCCAGCTCCGCTCGTTTTCCATG
>JAQGHH010000346.1 GCA_028288945.1 Phycisphaerales bacterium | reverse complement strand
TGATTAAGGCTTTGGTTGTCCAATGATTCATCGACAATCCTTTTTCTTAGTGAACCTTCAACACTATCGGCCGCACGCTCTGGTCCCCTCTCCCTCGTACTCGGGGGAGAGGGTTAGGGTGAGGGGCGGAACGTCGAGTCGCGCTTTCATGGCAAGACGGCGCGAACTCGCGCTCGGCCCCTCACCCCTGCCCTCTCCCCCGAGTACGAGGGAGAGGGAGAGGGAGAGGGAGAAAGGCGGTCTGCGAATCCCACTCATATTACCTCTACGCCGCCACTAAGTTCGTGGCGACCGGCGTGCGGTAGGCCTTGAGCGCCGGTACCAGCCCGGCGGCCAGGGCTATTGCCACCACCAGCGCTAAGTATAGCAACTCCGCGACGTCAACAACCAGCCAATTAAACCCCTGCCCGAGGCTCGCCCGCATATAGCTGGACGCCACGGCACCGAACAGATGCCCAACCACCACGCCGATGAGCCCTCCAAACAGCCCAATCAGGCCCGCTTCCACACAAATCAGCGTGAGGATTCGCGCGCGTGTGGCGCCCAGCGCCCGCAGGATCGCGATCTCGCGGTTTCGGGCGGAGACGGAATTGTAAATGCTCACCAGAATCCCGATCGCGGCGACGATGCTCACCAGCAGCGCGATCACCAATAGGACGGTGGTCGAGCCTTTGAAGAACGTGTTGAAGAATTCACGCATGACTTCCGCGGGGTTGACGGCCTGAATGTTGACGCCCGGCAGGCCGCCGTTTTTGATTTGGTAACTTAATTCGCCGCCGGTGACTCCGCCGCGGGATTTGATCATGATCGCGGAAATTTCCCACTCGTTTTTGGGAGTGTCGGGAAAGACGTATTCTTGCTTATGCGGGAGATCGGGATCCAGCTCGTCGCCATAGAGAAGCTTGTACTTGGGCACGTCGTCGTCATCCTTCTTGGGGGCGACGGTGGCCGTCTGCCCTTGCCGCACCTTGGCGATGGCGTCCTCACCCTGTTCGTGCTCGGCGATCGTGTAAAAGGTGACCAGCGGAATATAGAGGCAGCGGTCGGCGGCGGTGTGGGTGGGCTTCATGATTCCCACGACCTCCCACCTCTCGGGATGGATGTCGGGCTGTTCCTTCGGACCGGGGTTGCCGTGGGTCGCCTGGAACTTGCTGCCGATCTTCAGGCCGGTGGACTGCGCGACCTCGCTGCCGATCACGGCCTCGAACTTCCAGGCGTGGAAGACGCGGCCTTCGGCCATTTCATAGTTGGCGTCGGGCTGGTATTCCAGCGGCCCGGCTTCCGCGCCCGCGGCCTTATAGACCGCGTCCAGCGCCTTGAGCATTGCGCCCTGGTGCTCGACCGCCGCCTTGGCGTCCTTGGCCGCAAGGGCGGCGAGCGCGGCATCGAATTCGATGAGGGCCGCGTCGGCCTGGAACGTCACCGGCTTGCCGTACCTCCATTTCGCGTCATCAGGGTTTGGCGTCGCGAGCGGGTCGAACGCCTCGAGCAGTGGCGTCGACTCCTGCGTGATCCGTTTCACTTCCGCGCGGACCGCCTGCAACTGCGGCTTTAGCGCCGACTGCGAGCCGGCAAACTGTTCGTTCCATGTCGCGCCCGGCGCCTGGGCTTCGCGCACGGTGTTCATCAGCTCGCGCTGTTTGTCGACGAGCGCTTCGATCTGGTCGCGCAGGCCTGCGACCGAAACGAACATCTTGGGCGGCGTGCCGACGATCGCGCGGCCCTTATACGTGTCCCCCACCGCGATGGGGATGGCAGTCCGCACGTGCCGGTTGTAATTGAAGTTGGTGTCGCCGGGCTTGTTGCGGTACTGGGCGTTCATCGTCTCGTACACCCAATACGGCACGTTCCCCGGGCTCTTGTCGATGTGGTAGACGGTGTTGATCGTCAACTGCAAGGGCGACCCCTGCCCGACGCCGATCAGCACGTCATACCCGTATTCGGTCTGCCCGAAGAGGGCCGACCCCGCGCCGCGCATCAGCAAGATCGCCACCGCGAGGGCCACGCCCAGGAGCACCGACAGCAACGTCAGCCATGTGCCCAGGGCACGCTGGCGCATTTGTTTGAAGACGAGTTGAAACAGATTCATCGCATCCGCCTTTCGGTATCTTAAGCCTGCGGATCAGGCGGCAGCGCCGGCGGGTGTGCCGCGGGCGGCGCCAAGGGCTTGATTGATTTCCGCCAGCGCCAGCGTCCGCGGCAACTGCCGGGCGATCGCCAGATCGTGGCTCACCAGCAGCAGCGACGCGTTCACCTCCCGGCAGAGGTTGCGGATTAATTCCAGCACCTGCTGCGCGGTCCGCGGGTCCAGCGCGCCCGTCGGCTCGTCCGCCAGCACAAGCCGGGGCCGGTTGGCCAGCGCCCGCGCCACCGCCACGCGCTGCTGCTGGCCGACGGAGAGTTTTTCCGGCTTGTAATGGAGCCGGTTGGCCAGTCCGACTTCGCCCAACAGCCGTCTGGCCCAGGCGGGGTCATGCGGGCGGCCGGTGAAGCTCATGCCGAGCAGGACGTTTTCCAGCGCGCTGAAGCCGGGCAGCAGATGGTGAGTCTGGTAGACGTACCCGATGTTCCGCCCGCGAAACACGTCGCGCTGCGATTCGCCCAGGCCGCCGATCTCCACCACGCCCTCCGCCCCCAGGGAATACTCGATCCGCCCGCTGTCGGCGGAAAGGATACCCGCGATGAGGTGCAGCAGGGTAGTCTTCCCGCACCCGCTGCCGCCGATGAGCGAGACCTGCTCGCCGTCGTCGAGCGTGAACGAAGGCAGATCGATGACGGGGACGGATTGGCCGTCGGGGCTGCGATAGCTTTTTTTCAGATGGGAAATGTTGAGTGACATTGGAGCTCCAATGAATGCCGCCACAGCGCCGTCGCTCTGTCTGTTCCTTCTCCCTGAATACGCGGGAAAAGCATTCAAGCGAAAACGCGCTCGGCGCGAACGGGCGTCCGGCTTGAAATCCGGTTCGCCGACACTTCGATGAGATGAGACAAGAAAATTTCAGCGGGCAGGCGGCCCGCGGCAATCGATCCGCACCGGGACGCCGCGGGGAA
Source organism: Phycisphaerales bacterium (assembly GCA_028288945.1). Lineage (GTDB taxonomy): Bacteria > Planctomycetota > Phycisphaerae > Tepidisphaerales > Tepidisphaeraceae > RYN-428. The sequence goes on along the minus strand of JAQGHH010000346.1, from coordinate 1,899 downwards.
GGAGCGCCGCGGCGACGAGGGCGAGCAGGGCAATCAGCAGCCCCAGCCGGGCGAGCAACATTATGCAGCCGACCACGATGAGCGGAATGTGCAGTTGAAGGTGAACGGGGCAATTCGAATCATCGTGCACCGGCTCGTGCCCGTGCGGCGTTCCTGCGGTTTGGGCCGCGGCTTCGATTGCCGCGTCCTCTCGTGCGTGCTCGGCGTTGTGGAGATACTCCAGCGCCCCCGACCCCAGGGCCGCGAACCAGGCCAACGCGAGAATGACGATGAAGCGTTGCAGCACCCGAGGCTTATTGTAACAGCCGGAGCGGGATGTCAACCCGCGCCCGGATTGCGCGGCGATGGCAATCACCCCGCGGCGCGATTCAGTTCCGCAAGGCTCACCACGCGTGGGAGCTGGCTGGAGATGGTGGGGTCGTGGCTGACGAGCAGGAGGCTCGCGTTGACCTCGGCACTGAGCCGTCGGATGAGATCGAGCACTTGCTGGGCACTCTTTGGGTCCAGCGCGCCGGTGGGTTCATCGGCGAGGACGAGGCGCGGGCGGTTGGCGAGCGCGCGGGCGACGGCCACGCGCTGTTGCTGGCCGACGGAAAGCTTGCCGGGCCTGTAGTGCAGGCGGTCGACCAGGCCCACTTCATTGAGCAGATGTTTGGCCCACGCCGGGTCGCTAGGGCGGCCGGTGAAGCTCATGCCCAGCAGCACGTTTTCGAGGGCGGTGAAGCCAGGGAGCAGGTGATGAGTCTGGAAAATGTACCCGATGTTGCGCCCGCGGAAGACGTCGCGGGCGGCCTCGCTGAGCTGCGTGATGTCGATGACCCTGCCCGCGCTGAGCGTGGCGGCAGAGCGGTAATTGATGACGGACGCGGCGGGAGAGCGGTAATCGATGACGGACGAGGCCGCCGTCGCCGTAATGGTGTCAACCGTGCCTGCGCCATCGGCGCTCGTGGCTGCCTTTGCCCGGTCGGCCGGCGCCGAAGCGGAGCCGGATTCGTCAGCGAAATCAAACAGGATCCGCCCGCTGTCAGGGGCGAGGATCCCGGCGATGAGGTGCAGGAGCGTCGTTTTCCCCGTGCCGCTCCCCCCGATGAGGCCGACCTGCTCGCCGTCGCCCAGGCGGAACTCTGGCACATCGATCACCGGCACCGCCGCCCCGTCCGGGCCGACGTAACGCTTCTTCAACTGGAACAGTTCGACGGACATGGGAGAGAAAGTACAGCGCTAGGCACGAGTGTGCCAGTTGCGCGAAGACACAAGTGATGAGTAATAAGTGAAACGTGACAAGTCGCGGATTCGGACCAGCTCCCGTCACGTTTCACTCTTCACTCATCAGTATCACTTCTCCATCTCATCCACTGTCGCCGCGATCGCGTCCGCCCAAATCTGGTATCCCTTTACGTTCGGGTGGAGCGAATCGGGCATAACGGACTTGGGGAGCGTGCCGTCGGATTCGAGGAACTTGTCGTTGATGTCCAGGAACTTCACGTGCTTGTCCGTGTCCGGCAGCTTGGCCAGGGCGTCGTTGACTTCCTTGATCTTGGGGCGGAACCCGTCGGCGGCCTTTTCGCCGCGTGGGAAAACCGCCAGCAAAAGGACTTTCGCCTCCGGCAGTTTTTTCTCGACGTTCTCGACCACGGCCTTGATCCCTTCGATGGTGTCCTTGGGGGATTGGCCGTTGCCCAGGTTGTTGGTGCCGATCATGATTTCGACGACCTTGGGGTGAATGTCGTCGAGCTCGCCATGGTCGATGCGGTAGAGCAGATGCTGGGTCTGGTCGCCGGAGATGCCGGTGTTGTACGGGTTGTACTTGCCGAAAGCCTTGAGAAAAATCTCATGCTGCGTGCCGCCGCGCCAGCCGTCGGTGATGGAGTCGCCGAGGAAGACGAGCTGGATTTCGCC
>JAQGHH010000314.1 GCA_028288945.1 Phycisphaerales bacterium | reverse complement strand
GGCGAAAACACCCGCGACGTGGTAGCCGCCATGACCGAGTACAACCCGGACAAGACGTGGACGGAAGTGAAGGACTGACGGTCGCAATCACCAGCGGGTGTTTCGTGGCATGGGTTTCCAACCCATGCCACTTGGGAACGCCAATCGACCGGAGCAAGTAACGGAAGAATCCATACCGAAGTTTGAAGATTGCCCGTTGTGTAACCGGGCTCATCCTGCGACTGTGGTTTTACACACCTCCTAAAGGAAGGATTTCCCATGAGCGATGTGAATCAAAAAGCCGCGAAAGCGGCGGATGAAGCCTCCAAGCGCATTGAAGCAGCCGCAGGGCGTGTCGCACAAGCGGCAGAACGTGCCGCAGCACAAGCAGCCGAGAGCGCGAGCGGGGTAAGCCATGCGGTGCAGGACGCCGCGGGCCGCGCGGTCAGCGAAGGGTATGAGCGCGTGAGTGACCAGGCCCGCGAGTCCTTCGACCAGGGACGCGACGCCGCCCGGCGGTGGGAAAGAGGGTTTGAGAGTTCCGTGCAGCGAAGACCGCTGGTTTCCGTCCTTATCGCAGCCGCGGTAGGCGCTCTGCTGGGGATTTTGTTCGCGAAGCATGACCGAGACTAAGGGTTAGGACGTCCTAGTTGGATAGCCCGTTTCATACGGGCGGCATGTGCCACACCGTGATCGGGCCGGACTTTTTTGGAGATCTCATGAAGGCATTCAGTTCCCTGTTCCTTGCGGCGTTGTTGTGCTCGGGCCTTTACACGACCGGCTGCCAGACCTCGCACACCGAATCCGATAAGCCGGGCGTGTTCGGCGGTCATACGCACGAGGAAACCACGACCACCAAGAACCCCATCACGGGCGATACGAACACGAGCCACACCGAGCAAAAGACCCCTTGAGGCAACGAGGGGGATTTTTCCGTTGCCGTGGGGACGTGAATTTTGCAGAAGGAAATGCTTGTGAACCGCACCGCGCGCACGTTGTTGGTCGTCGTCCTCGTACTGCTCGTGCTCGGCTTACTGCCTACATGGGGGTATAGCTCGGGGTTCGGCTACTTCCCGAGCGGCGGCCTGGGGCTGGTGCTCGTTGTGCTCCTCATCCTGCTTCTTCTCGGAAAGCTTTAGAGGCGACGCCGCGGGCTCCGTCAGGCCTAAAGCATTCCAAGCCGACGCAGAATGAAGTAGGCCACGACCGCGAGGGCGACCGCCACCGTCACCGCCACGCCGACCCCCTTGCCAGGACGACGCCGGCCGCGCATCCGGCGTCGGCCGACGCTGTCCTGCATCCTGCGCGAACGTGGATCGGGACGCCCCCCGGCGGACGGTGTATTGAACGTGCGGGCCTGACGACTTCTAGACATCCCCGCATCATACCCGCGACGAACAAGCGGCGTGCGTTTAATCCCAGAGCTCCGCTCGGAGCGATACGACATACCGACCGAATCAAAACAAATAACAAGTTCAGCCGGCGGACGCGCAGGTAGCCGAAATCGATCGGTTAACAGGCCGTGAAGCACGCAGGGGCTCCGCCCCCGCACCCCCGGAATTTACCGCTTTGGTGCCGCCGGCATGTTCCGGGAGATCGTTGTTTGCCGGGGCTGGTTCCATCTGAATATTCACCACGCTTAGATCGCCTCTCCCCGTTATTGGCAGTTGGCACGCACGATGCAGCGCAACATTCGGGACCCGCCGCGATCCCCGGAAGGGCTGGCTTACTGGGGCCTGAGGGGATGCGAACGAAGCGGAGGCGCCCGTCCGGGTTTGCCAACAACCTACAAGGGAGAACCACCATGGCGACCATGCTTGAAACCGAGCCGCGTACCGTGCGGATCCCGGCCACGATGAAGGCGGCGGCGATCGACCGCTTCGGGCCGCCCGACGTGCTTACGCTCCACACCGTCCCGACCCCGAAGCCCGGGCCGGGCGAGGTGCTGATCGCGGTGCATGGGGCCGGCATCGGCGTGTGGGACACGGAGATCCGCGCGGGGTGGTGGCCCGCGGGAAAGCCGAAGTTCCCGGTTGTGTTGGGCACCGACGGCGCTGGACTGATCGTGGCAAAAGGGACGGGTGTCCGGCGATTTTCGATCGGCGACCGGGTGTGGGCGTTCGAATTCATCAACCCCAAGGGAGGGTTCTACGCCCAGTTCGTCGCCGTCAATGCCGAGCACGCCGGGCTCGTGCCCGAGCGGCTCGACCTGCTCCACGCGGGGGCGGCGGCCGTCACGGGGCTGACGGCCTTGCAGGGGATAGATGAGCACCTCGCCGTCCGTTCGGGAGAGACCGTCCTCATCTTCGGCGCGTCCGGCGCGGTCGGGACACTCGCCGTGCAGTTCGCCAGGCGTCGGGGGGCGACCGTCCTCGGCGCCGTGCGCGGCCGCGACGCGGCACGCCTGGTGAAGGGACTCGGGGCGGACGCGACGATCGACGTCGCCAGGGACGAGAATTACGCCGAGCACCTGCGGACGCTCGCGCCCAACGGCTTCGATGCGGCCCTGGCGCTGGCGGGCGGCGACGCGCTAAAGACGTGCCTCGACTGGGTCAAGCCCGGCGGGCGGATCGCCTACCCCAACGGCGTCGAGCCCGCGCCCCGCAAGCGGCCCGGCATCAGCGTCACCGCCTACGACGCCGAGGCCAGCCCGCAGCAATGGACCCGCCTCGCCAGGGCAACGGAGGAGGCGAAGCTTGAGGTCCCGCTCGCGGCGGTTTTCCCGCTCGCGCGAGCGGCGCAAGCCCACGAACGCGTCGAGCGGGGGCACGTGCTCGGCCGCGTGGCGCTGCGCGTGCGGACGGGGAACGGATGATTACTGCTCAGCTCCGCGCGTTCATTACCTGCGAAGCCTTCGCCACGCCGGCGGCGCCCTGAGACCGTACGGCGTTGATCTGCTCGAACACACCCGCCGCAATCTCGAAGGACCGAAGGCGCGCGGGATGGTCATAGATGGACGCGGTCGCGATGATCTCGTCCGCCTGCGTTTCGTCGAGCAGTTGCTCCAATCCTTCGCGGACCGTCTGCGCAGAACCGACCACCGTGTAGTGAGTCATCCGGTCCACGTGCGCCTTTTCCGCCGGGGACCATCGGCCTTCCATGCCGGCGACCGGCGGCGGGATCTCGCCCGGGACGCCGCGGACCAGGTTCAAAAATTGCTGCTGGAGCGTGGTGAACAGCCGTTGCGCCGCTTCGTCCGTGTCGGCGGCGATGACGTTCACCCCGATCATGACGTACGGCCGGTCGAGCTGCTCGGACGGCTGAAATGCCGCCCGGTACATGGCGAGCGCGACGTGGAGGTAATCGGGCGCGAAGTGA
>JAQGHH010000303.1 GCA_028288945.1 Phycisphaerales bacterium | reverse complement strand
TAGCTGCAAATCCGCGGCTCGTTCCCGTGGGGGCCGACGTGGGCGTCGAGGATCGAGCTGAGGAGCTTCTCGTCTTCCACGTCCTGCCGGTCCATCAAGCCGCCCACCGCGCCGTGCATGAGGCGTACGCCCGTGCGCCCGATGTAGAAGGCGACGGCCAGGGCCACGATCGGATCGGCATAACTGGCGTACTCCCAGCGCTTGTACAGGAGATGCACCGTCAGCAGGCCAACGATCGCCGCCATGCTGGTGACGGCGTCACTGAGCAGGTGGTGGCCGTCCGCCTCGAGCGTTGCCGATCCCGTACGACGGCCGAGGCGCACCAGCGCCGCGCCCAGCAGGCCGTTCACGGTCAGCGCGATCGCCATCAGCGCGAGGCCCATACCGAGGGCGGCGAAGTGCAGTGGGGCATGATGAATGATCGCGTCAATCGCCCGGACAGATGCGACCAGTGCGGCCGACAGGATCATGCTCCCCTCAAAGCCCGCGGCGAGGAACTCGACCTTGCCGTGCCCGTAGGGATGATCGACATCCGCCGGGCGATGGGCGATGCCCAGCGAGTAAATCGCGAACCCCGCGGCGGCGACGTTGACGATTGATTCCACCGCGTCCGTGAAGATGGCGGAAGAGTTCGTCAGGAAATACGCCGCGAACTTGAGGACCAGCAGCGCAACGCCAGACACCAGCGACGCCACCGCCGCCCGCGCCTCGACCTTCGGGATGTTCGTGAAAAAGCTCCGCATGCAACCAAGCCGCGACCCTCGCCGAACCCCGGGGAACGTGCCCGGTGCCTTCCGTGCCCAGAAGCGCATCGTACGGGATGAAGCCCCCTTTGCTCAACCGAGAGCAGCTTGTGAAACCGATTGAAAGCCGCAGCATCACGCCGGCCGATGTTATCGCACCGCATCATCTTCGCGCTGGGAGTGAACCGTTGTGCCCGCTCACACTTTCAAAACACCTTCCAAATAATGTGCCCGAAGCGGATTTCCGACGATACAAAGGGAACGCAACCGGAGCCCGCGCATGCGAACGGATCGACGTGAAGAGCCCCTGTGCCTGAAGCTGCACGCCCTGACGCGCTGGGTCGGCCGGCACCTCGGGACCATCGAGCACGAGCAGCGCGTGATGACGATCGCCTCGACGCTCTTCGACCTGACCGGCCCGCTGCACCGCCTTGCGGACGCCGACCGGCGGCTGCTTCGCATGGCCGCGGCGGTTCACGACGTGGGCCGGGCGGTCGACGACGACACCCACCCCGCCGAGGGCGCCCGCATGCTCCGTGACGACGCGGACCTGCCCCTCACCGGCACCGAGCGCCGATCCCTTGCCTTCCTCACGCTCTACCACAAAGGCCGCGTCCCGCCCGCCGGCCGCGATGAAGTACTGCGCCCGAAGGATGACCACGATCGGCTGCGCCTGCTGCTGGCCTTGCTCCGCGCCGCGGACGCGCTGGACAGTCGCTCGCTCGATTCGCCCCGAGTCGTAATCGCCCGCGAAGGCCGCCAATTGCGCATCACGTGTTACCTGAATCGCGACTGCCCCAAGGCGCGGAAGGTCTACAGCCGCCGGAAGAAATTCCGCTTGTTGGAAGAGATGCTGAATTGCCGGGTCGAAGTGACGATCGCGACCGCCGCGGCGCTGCGGATGGTGGCGTAGGGAAGGGCTGGTAGAGGTTTGAGGATGGAAGATTGAGGATGGAGGATGGAAGGCGGAGGTTCGCTAGGGCCTCAGGTCCATTCGCTATCCTCTATCCTCCATCATCGATCCTCAAATTCTGCTTGCTGGCTTCGGGGTCCGCCCCTCATTCCCCTTCCTCCGGCTCCCCGTCCGTCAGCATTTTTTCCGCGATGGCCGGCGGGATGTAGCCCGCGGGGAAGAAGATCGCGAGCTGGTTGTCCCACGCCATGATGATGCGGTCGGCGGGGTCGAGCCAGATGCGCGTGGGGTGATCGACGGTCGGAATGTTGTGCGTAAACGCCTTCTCGACCTTATACGGCTGCGCTTCGCCCGGAGTCGGTTTGATGCGCAGCACCCGTCCGGGCGCGTTGAACAGGAACAACCGGCCGGACTCGGTCCGCACAAGATATACGGGGCCCGGACCGTTCGCCGATGGGGGGAGCGGCCAGACGGATTCCTTGCCGAAGCGCGTGACGATGCGCAGGTCGGTGAGGCCGCCGAAGTAGTGGTTCCCCTCCTTATCGATCAACAGCAGCGACGGATCGGCGGGAGTGGTCGCCGGCGCGGTAGAGGGTGCCGTCGCGGTTGCTTGCGGCGCTGTCGTGGGGCCAGGCGCGGTGGTCGGCGCGGGTTCTGTCGATGGCGCAGTGGCGGTCGTCGCGGTCGGGTCGGTGATGGGAGGAACCTGGTCGGGGCGGGTGAAGATTTCCTCCTTCTCGTCGACGACTTGCCACCCTTCCTCGTGGAGGGTGTATGCGCCGCCGCGTTTGGTGACGGGCCAGCCCGCCTTATCCCAGCCGACGGTCTCGGCGGTTTTGAAAACCCAGACCGGCAGGCGCGGGATCGGATCGGGGAGTGTCGGATCGACGATCAATGTCACGGCCGCGGCATCGGACGGGGCGGTCGCCGGGGCAGTGGCGGACGGGTCGGCAACGGGCTTTCGGAAAATCCATCGGCCGCGACGGTCCATGCCAATGAAGTCGCTGAAACCGTGCTCGCTCTTGCGGAGCAGTGTGACGAAGCCGTTGCCGACGAATCGGCGCGGGCCGCGGGCGTCGTTGGTGATGATCCAATCGTTTCCGACGGCGTAGAGCCTGCTCTTTCCGGGGATAAGATCTTCGGTCAGCACGGGCGGCAGCAGTTCGATCGGCCGGCCGGGGCGGATGCTGATCCACGCGGGCGTGTGGAAATCTGGGCCGGCGTCGGGGTCCTGCGGATTGGGGATTGATACGCCGTGCTCGGCGTAGAAGACCGTTCCGCCGTCACTCAGGCGTGCCGCGAGCTTGAGGGATTTGTCGCCCAGAAGTCCCATTCCATTGAGCGTGGGCACGGCTTTTTGTTTGAGCAGTTGCCGCAGGCGGGCCTGCGCCTCGGGCGGCTGATCGTTCATCAGCTTTTCGAGGACGGGCCAGATCCCTGAGCCGTATTGCGAAAGCTGGTCGTAGGCCTCCTTCCGTTTTTTCTCGTCCGTTTCGGAAAGGGCATCGACAAGTTTGGCGACTTGTTCTTCGTTGACTGCGGCGTGTTCGAGGGTGTTGAAGCCGACTTGCACCGCCCCGGCGTCATTCACGCTCATGACCAGAACCGTGCCGTCGAGCAGCGGAACCATGTGCAGGATTTTTTCCGGCCAGCCCGAATCGGGCGACAAGGCCGTCCATTTGCCGCCGCCTTTGGCGTCCACATAATGGCCCGCCCCACGGCTGCCGGTCTTTCCATTCTCCCAGGGAATCCACGCCATCAATCCCGACGCGTCCAGCAGCGCCCGGGGCTCGGCAAGCACGGGCGCCGCGCCCGCGGCGGTGGCCGGGGACGGGTCCATCAGCTCGTGGTAGGATTCGGAAACGTCCGGCGCGAATCGGAAGACTGACACGCCCGACGCCGACGGCACCACCACCTTTTCATCCCACGAGATCGCGTGTTCCCAGCGATAGTCCCGGCGGACGGGCAGCGGCCGCCGGCCGAAAGCCGCCGAGACGACCTCATAGGTTCCGTCGCTTCTGGGGCAAACAAGATAAGGCGGCCAGATCCCCGCGTTGTCCGGCATCCAATGCACGAATGCCACCCGCTCTCGCGTCACATGCGCGTCCACGTCCTGCTTGCCGTCGACAGCGTCCTTCAGCACTTGTTCCGTGGGCGGCGCGTCCGGGCGGGTGATCCAGAGTTCCTGCCGGATGCCTCCACCCAGGTATGCCGGCTCACGAAGCATGAGGTGGGCCGCCTGCGACACGTCGAGCGGCACGCCCAGCGGCTGCGTCGTCGGAAAATCCGGGTAGGCGGACCGGACGATGTCGAGCACCGTATGCGGGACGATCGGCTCCGCTGGTTTCGTAGCCGGGACGTCGGCGGCGGGTTTGGACGTGGCGACGGCCGGGGCACCCGGGGTCGGCGTTACTTCGGTCCGCTTGTGGCGGGAGCTCCATGAACGGTAGCCCAGCGCGCCGCCGACGAGGATCGTCAGCAGCACGGCCGCAAGCACAAGCCTTCCGAGACTGTGACCCGTTCGCGCCATACGGAACCCCTGAAAGCGACCAGAGCCAAGAATCTAACCCCAAACGACGGCACGGGGTAGTGCGGGGAGAGACACAAAAACTTCGCAAAATCTTGATACAATCCGCGGCTTGATGATAGCAATCCTGATACAATCCGCGGCAGGATTGCTATCATAGGGGAGGTGGGAGAGAGAACTGGTTAATCGATGACTACGCCAAACCCCGGCGTCAAACGCCGCGTTTTGATCGTTGAAGATGACACGCTCGTCGGCATGGGCCTCCGTGCCCAACTCGAAAAACTCGGGCATGAGGTGGTCGGACAGGCCTCCACCGCCGACGAGGCGAAAAGCCTATACCGCGACAAGCGCCCCGACATTGTGCTTCTGGACATCCGCCTGAACGGCGTTGACGGCATCGACCTGGCTGGCGAGCTCCTCAAGGAGCGCCGCTCGCCGATGATCATCGTCAGCGCGTTCAGCGATAAGGAGCTGATCGAGCGGGCGGGCCTCGCGGGGGTATTCGGATATCTGATCAAGCCGGTGAGCACCGAGGGCCTCGCGGCCCAGCTCGAAGTGGCCCTGCGCCGCTTCGAGGAGCATGAAAAAGTGATCAGGGAAAAAGAAGCGCTCGCCCAAACGCTGGAGACGCGCAAGTTGGTGGAGCGCGCCAAGGGCGTGTTCATGAAACGACTGAAGCTCGACGAAGCCGAGGCCCACAAGCGGCTTCAGCAGGAGAGCCAAAAGCGCCGGATGAGCCTCGCCGACATGGCGAAGAAGATTATCGAATCCGAAGAGCTGCTGGGGGGCTGAGTGCGGTTATTGTTGCGTGCCGGGTTGAACGGCCGGCCCCGCGCTGGGCTGATAGGGGAGCTTTCTCAGCTCCTCAATGAGTTTTTCCTGATACCACGGATCGAGCACCGTGAAACCGTGATCGGTCACCAGTTGGTGCTGCGGATTGATGACATAGCGTGAGAGTCGGCCGTCCTTTACCTCCACGGTCGCGAGGATGTCCTTCGTGTCGCGCTCGGTCGGGTGCGTCTGAGAGCGCTTGTCGAGTATCAGTATCGTCCCCGTGCCCGTCTCCTTGACCGCGTCCATCAGTCCGGGGCAGCGGGGCGCATGAATCGCGAGTACCTTGTGTAGAAATTGCGCGAACGCGGGGTTGGGAACGAAGTTATTGGGGTTGAGTCCGGGGCCCGGGGCAATCACCTCACCGATCACCGCCTCGTCGCGCAAGCCGCCCACCTGCCGCACGTCCTCGGGGCTCAGCGGCGAAAGAATGGTTCGGTCTGGCTTGCCTTGCGTGTTTGTCGCCCGGTAGACGTGAAATCCGGGGATCTGCGGTTGGTTCATCGCGTCGGTCCTTTCGTGCGCTTGTTCCTTGGTTCGTCATCGACATGACTCCAAGGCATCTTAATCGCCGGTTCCGTGTCGCAACAGAGCGACCGGCCGGCATGAAACGCGATTCCTCGTTCGAGTTTGCAACTCACCCGACGCCCAGCGCCGCCAGAAGCTGTTGGCCGGCGGCGTCGGAGCGATAGGTCACGTCGGCCAGTACCCAGCCGTGCGCGCCGTCGTTGAGGACGCAGCCGCAGAAATCGCAGGCGCTCGACGCGCCGCCCGACGCGGGCGCGCCGCAACTGGGGCAGTGGGCGGAGGAGATCCCTTTCCCCGCGTCCGTCTTCGAGCCGGGCTGTCGCCAGAGCACGAACAGCGAGAAGATCGTCTGTTCCCCCGCCGACGGCCTCGGTGGCTGTCCGGGCACCGCGGCCATCAGCGTCCCCGTCCAACGCACCTCCGCCACCGCCCGATCGCCCTGGTCGTCGCTTAACACACCAAGCAGGCTCACCGACCCGACCGCGCATTTGCCATAGAAACTGCGCTGCCCGCCCTGCGCGGGGCGGAGCTGCGCGCCGTAGGTTTGGCAGAAGGGCTCTGAGGCCACTTTCCGCAACGGATCAATTTTGCCCAAGCGGTCGGCGGTCGCTTTGCGCCAGAACATCACCGAAGCCCGGTCCTCCATTTCGACGGCGTTGAAGTCGGCATCACTGGAGCGTAGCGCTTCGACACCCGGCTCAAAGCCGTGGCGCTCGCCCTCCCATTCCGATTCCTGCGTAATTTCCGACAACACCCAGTCATATTCGCCGCTGCGCAACAGCGCCTTGCAGTGCGTGCAATTGGCGGCCTGATTCAACTCGACCGGTGCGCCACAGTTGGGGCAGTTGCCTTCGATGAGCCCCGCGCGGTTCGCCTGCGTGATAGCGCCCCGACGGCGGAGGAACGACCAGATCTCGACGAACTGCCCCGGCGCCGCCGACCCGGCGATGGGTTTGCCGTCCGCCAACGACACCCGGTAGTCCGACGCCGATGCGCGGATGCGCATGGACAATTCATCGAACAACCCGTCCGACCGCAGCTCGACGATGCCGACGTCGTGCACCTGCACGCCGTCCATCTGGTCCCGCCACCCTTCCGTCTTCTGCTCGGCAAACTGAAGGATGAACCGCTCGTACACGCCGTCGGAAATGAACGGGCGGACGGTGTCGAGCTTCTGCGCCGACCAGGCGTCCTGAATCTTGGTGAACGCGACCCGGACGCGCTGATAAAACGCGGCTTCGTCAAAATTCGGGTCGTGCTGGCGCACGCGGCCGATGGCGTCGGCCTTGCTCGAAGCATCGAGCGCCGGCGCGGGCGAATAGACGATCCCGCCGCCGCCCGAGGAATTGCCCCGGCCGAAATAGTAGAACAGCGCGATCACGATAATGAGCAGCGGGATTCCGACGGCCGGGTGCTGGAAGAGGAGCTGAATGATAAACCAGATCACGCCGCTGCCCCCGCCCCCTCCACCACCCCCACCGTGGCCTCCCCCGCCATGGCCGCCTCCCCCACCGCCTCCCGACCCGTGATATCCCTCACCGCCGCCCGCCCGGCCGAAGGCCTGCTCCGGAACCATCAACAGCACGAATGCGACGGCCAGCAGCCCGATGATCGGAAGGAGTGAGACCAGCCGAATGCGTGTCTTGCGCATGGGCGACATCTTACTCTCGCCGGTTGAGGCGACAAACGGATTCTGCGGCGAATCTCGCCCGGCTCCAAACGTGCGAAGACTTTCTAACCCCTTCCTGCTTTCCTTCGCCGCCGGGGCGGTGGTATCCTTTACGCACCTCTTGCGGCAAAGGAGCCGAAACCATGGGCATCTTCAGTCATCAGCTCATCGACATCATCGAGTGGATCGACGACACGCGCGACACGATGGCCTGGCGCTTCCCGCGCTACGAGAATGAAATCAAGAACGGCGCGAAGCTCATCGTCCGCGAATCGCAGGTCGCGGCGTTCATCGCCGGCGGCAAGCTCGGCGACATTTTCCAGCCCGGCACGTACACGCTCACCACGCCCAACCTCCCGATCCTCAGCACGCTCATGGGCTGGAAATACGGCTTCGAGAGCCCGTTCAAAGCCGAGGTGATCTTCTGCTCGACCCGCACCTTCACCGACCGCAAGTGGGGCACGAAGAACCCGATCATGCTCCGCGACTCGGATTTCGGCATCGTGCGCCTGCGGGCCTTTGGCACCTTCGCAATCCGCATCACCAACCCCGGCAACTTCATCAAGCAGATCGCGGGGACCAATCAGCAGTTCTCGCTGGAAGATTTGGACACGCAGTTGCGCGACATGGTCAGCGCCCGCTTCGCGGACGCGCTGGGCGCGAGCAAGATCGCGGCTCTCGATCTCGCCGGGAATTACGAGCAGATCGGCCGCTATATCTGCGGGAAGATCGAAAACGACTTCGAGCAGTTCGGCCTGCAGATCGCCAACTTCTTCGTGGAAAATATTTCACTTCCCCCGGAGGTGGAAGCCGCGATTGACAAGCGTTCGAGCATGGGCGCGATCGGGAACCTGGGCGCGTACACGCAGTACCAGACCGCCAACGCCATCCCCGAAGCCGCGGCCAACCCCGGCGGCCTCGGCGCAGCCGGGGCGAGTCTGGCGATGGGCATGCAGATGGGCAACGCCATGTCGCAAGGCCTGCAAAACCCGCAAACCGTCGGCCCCGCGGGCCCGCCGCCGCTGCCCAAGCAGGCGAGCTACTACGCCGCGATCAACAACCAACAGTCGGGGCCGTTTGATTTGTCCGCCCTGCATGACAAGGTGGCGACGGGCTCTTTCAGCCGGGACACGCTGGTCTGGGCGACGGGAATGCCGGGCTGGGTTCCGGCCTCGAACGTGGCCGAGCTAGCGCCGCTATTCAAGGATGCGCCGCCACCGATTCCGCCGAAGGCATAATCTACTTTTTATCCCTTTAAAGGGCGTCGTCCTTTACAAGGCGAAAGAGAAAAATGGGGAAGGGGAAAGTTGGGATCTCTGCTCTTCGGCGTCGCGTCGCCACGTTCCTGTCCGCGCTGTCGCTGGCGCTCTGC
>JAQGHH010000301.1 GCA_028288945.1 Phycisphaerales bacterium | reverse complement strand
TCGCTGCACCGGGCGGCCTGCTGCATGTTGTGCGTCACGATCACCACCGTGAACTTTCCGCGCAGCTCGTAAATCAGCTCTTCAATTTTTGCGGTAGCCACCGGATCGAGCGCCGAACAGGGTTCGTCCATCAGCAGAACCTCAGGCTCGGCGGCGATGGCCCGCGCGATGCACAGGCGCTGCTGCTGCCCGCCGGACATGCCCAGTGCGCTCTGGTGCAACCGGTCTTTCACTTCATCCCAGAGCGCCGCGCCCCGGAGCGACTTCTCGCAGACTTCGTCGAGCACGCTCCGTCGCTTCTCCCCGGCAATCCGCAGGGCGTACACCACGTTTTCAAAGATCGACATCGGGAACGGGTTGGATTTTTGAAAGACCATCCCCATCCGTTTTCGCAGCCGTATGACATCGACACGGCGGTCGTGAATGTCCTGCCCGTGAAAGCGGATGTGCCCTTCGGTGCGCACGCTCTCGATCAAATCATTCAACCGGTTAAGGCTGCGGAGGAGCGTGGACTTGCCGCAGCCGGACGGGCCGATCAGCGAAGTGACCTTGTTGGCCGGGATCTGCATGGTGATGCCGTGCAGGGCGCGGGTTTTGCCGTAGTAGAGCTTGAAGTCCTCGATGCTGAGCACATGCTGCTCGCCGGCGAGTTCCGCGTGAACGTCAACCGCCTGATTGGCCTGCGGAGTCAGCGCCTTGCCGCGAACGCTTTCGCCGTTACCCAATGTATTTTCAGGAAGCGGCGCGACACGGGATCCGGCGCTGAGCGAACGCACGACCGGGCCGGCCTCGGGAGGCGCTTGGCGCGGGTCCGATCCCGGCCGGTCGGTCGATTGGTTTTTTGTCTGCACCATTGGGTAACCCTCGGTGTTCGAGCTCTCAGTTACTTCTTTCCGGTCAGCGCCCGGGCGGTCATCCGCACGGCCAGGTTCAATACGAAAATCAGGAACAACAGCACCAGTATCCCCGCCCACGCCTTGCGATGCTCTTCGGGCGAAGGCGATTTAGCCGCATTATTGTAGATCTGGACGGTGAGCGACGGGAACGCGTGGTTGGGGTTCGTCTCGAAGAACCGGCTGGCCAGCGCCGTGAAAAGCAGCGGCGCCGTTTCCCCTGCCACGCGGGCGATGGCGAGCATGATCCCGGTGATCACGCTTCCCGTCGCGGCCGGCAGCACGACCTTCAATATCGTACGGGCCTTCGTCGCGCCCAGGGCCACGGAGGCTTCCCGATAGCTTCGCGGGACCAGCAGCAGCATCTCCTCGGTCGTCCGCGCGACGAGCGGGATCATAATAAACGCCAGCGCCAGCGAGCCCGCCCAGCCGTTGTGCCTGCCCAGCGGCACGACGAGCAATTCGTACCCGAGGATGCCAACGACAATGCTGGGCACGCCCGTAAGCACATCCGCGATAAACCGGACGGCGTTGCCCATCCGCGAGCCTCCGCCGTACTCGGCGAGGTAAATGCCCGTCAGCATGCCGATAGGAATTCCCACCGTACTTGCAAGGCCGATGAGGATGAGCGTGCCGACGATGCCGTTGCGCATCCCGCCGGGAAACCCTTCCGCCCCGATCGCCACCGGGTCTTTGGTGAAGAAATCGAGGTCGATGGACTTGTAGCCGATTGAAACGAGATACCCGGTCACCAGCGCGAGCACGCCGATGATCGAGGCGGTGAACAACACACAGAGGCCGAGCATGATGCGGCTCTTGGTGCGGGTGTAGGTTTCGTAGGCTGTCATTGCCATATTAGTGCGCCCCCGCCGCCCGGGCCTTGCCGCCGACCACCAGGTACCGGGCGATGACGTTAAACGTGAGCGACATCAATAGCAGCAGCAGCCCCACTTCCAGCAGCGCGGAAGTGTGCAATGGCGAATCGACGTCGGCGAACTCGCTGGCCAGAACGCTCGCCATGGTCTGCGCCGGCGCGAAAAGTGAACTGTGAATACGCGGGCTGTTGCCGATGACCATCGCGACCGCCATCGTCTCGCCCGCCGCCCGCGCCAGGCCGAGCATGATCGCGCCGAACAGCCCGCTGCGGCCGTACCGCAGCATCGCCC
Organism: Phycisphaerales bacterium; assembly: GCA_028288945.1. Lineage (GTDB taxonomy): Bacteria > Planctomycetota > Phycisphaerae > Tepidisphaerales > Tepidisphaeraceae > RYN-428. The sequence continues at coordinate 1,709 of JAQGHH010000301.1, read as the reverse complement.
GCGAACTCTGCCACCACGTCGCACCTAGGGCCTGCGTGCCTTCGATTTGGATCCGCGGCACCGCCCGCAGCACGTCGCGGCCGATCGCCGTGATGATCGGGAGGATCATGATCCCCAGGATCATCCCGGCACAGAGCATGTCGCGGCCGGTGGGCGCGCCATCGATGTGCAGGAAGCGCAGGAACGGCACCGAGTCGAAAAACCGATTCAGGGGCGGTTCCAGCGTGCCTTGCAGAAACGGGGTCACTACGAAAAGGCCCCAGATCCCGTACGCAATGCTCGGGATCGCGGCCAGAAACTCGATCAGGAAGGAGATGATCGCCACCGCACTCGGCGCCAGCCAGTACAGCAGGGCGCTTCCAATGATTCCGTCCAGGCCCGCCGTGGCCCACGAAACGCCGAACAGTCCCCGGGCGAGGAGAAGGACTAGAATGCCGGCCGCGACATGGAGCGGAATTTCTAGCTCCCGGCGGGTCCCGATGCGCGGGTCTTCGACATGCCACGCGACCCACAACAGCACGCACGTCAGTACGATGCCGACCAGCACGCCGGCCATGGTGAGCAACGGATTGCGACTCAGCCATGCCGCAAGGAACGCCGTCAAAAGCGCCCCGGTAATTCCGCATTTCACGAACGTCGGCGTAAGCCAGGGGCCGACGCGCACCAGAAACAGCGCCGCGCCCAAACTCAGCGGCACGGCTATGAGCAGCGCGAGGGTGGAACTGACAACCGTCCCGTAAATCACCGGCAGCGCGCCGAAGGCGGGCGGGATGATTTCCTTCGCCGCTTCTTCCCGGCTCGAGGTGACGTTCCCCTCCTCGTCGATCATTTTCCCGGCGGCGTTTCTCTTCGGGACCTCGCGCTCGTTGGGCCGCCATGAGCTGTCGGTCACAAACTTAAGGCCGAAGGTCTTGATGCTCGGGATCGCGGCGAAAAAGAGGACTCCCAGGAGCGCGCCCAGCATCAGCAGCACAACCGCGGCGCTCCCGTGCGCCAGGGAGGAGAGGAAAAAATCCGCGCCGAAGCGCTGGTCGGATGACTTGAGGATGTCGTGCCCGCCGTGCGCTCCGCCAACGTCGCCCACAAAGCCCGTCATGGGCTCAGGGACTCCCGGATCGATGGACGGAATACTTGACATCTCCATGCCACCAAAAACCGCCGCCAGACAAAGAGGGAAACGGGCGGCCGATCTCCCCGACCGCGCCGCCCGTTTCCCCTGTGCAATTTTCCCCGTGCAATCCGCAGCCGAGGGCAGGCCGCAAGTTACTTGGCTGCCGCCACGGGCTTTCCGCCCCACGTAAGCGTATCCAAGGCGGCTTCAACCTTCTTCTGCACGCCGGGGCTCAGCGGGGCATAGTCGAGGTCGCCGGCGAGCTTCTGGCCGTCGGTCGTCGCCCAGTGGAGGAACTCCGCAAGGCCCTTGGCCTTGTTCTCGTCCTTGAGATAGCCCAGGTCCTTGTAGACGATGATGTAGGTGAACGAGGCGAGCGGGTAGGCCTTCTCGCCGGGCTGGTTCCAGATGTTGGCGGCAAGCTGGTTGCCCTTCAAGTGCTCGACCGCGCCTTCGCCCGCCTCTGACACTGCCTCGGCGGTGGCGGTGACGAACTTGCCGTCCTTGTTCTTCATGTCGGCGAACGCGATCTTGTTCTGCTTGGCGTAGGCCAGTTCCATGTAGCCGACGCTTCCGGGTGTCGCCTGGACGACCTGCG
>JAQGHH010000268.1 GCA_028288945.1 Phycisphaerales bacterium | reverse complement strand
TCACCCGGCTCGTGAGCGGCTGCTCGGGAGAAATCAGCCATCGCGCGAGCCCCAGACGATCGTGCGGCGCGTCCGCGGAAAGATTCCCCAATGCGGCGGGGGTGTCGGCGGAAACCTTTTCCCCGTGTTTGTCGTACTGCCCGCGGAGCAGGACGAACGTGTCCCGCGGCTTGGGCATTTCCACCATCACCATCGTCGTGGGCACCTGCTTCTCAATCGCCTGCTTCTCTTTGCGGAGCCTGGCAATCTGCTCGTTCAGGCCCTTGGCCCCGGGATCGATGGTCGTGCGGTAGAAGTTTCGCAGCTCGGACTTCTGCGCGTCGCCGCGCTGGTCGGCGGCGATGGCGAGGATCTGCCGGACTTTGGCCGGAACGCGGTCCGCCCCGTGGGGGTTCCTGGCGCTGGTCGCCGACAGTCGGAAATGGCCGAGCTGATGCTGACCGAACTGGGAATCGAAGGCGAGGGTGATCGTGAGGACCACGGGTCCGTCGTGGTGGAGGGGCTCTTCGAGCTCGAAAACGGCCGCGTGCGGCTTGCCGACTTCCGGGAAGATCGCCCAGCCGGTCTTGGGGTCTGAGTCAATCGCATTGGACACGGGGAACGTGTCCTGGCTGAAATCCGCGGAAGCGGCTTTGAACTTCAGCTGCTTTTGCGTGGACGGATCGGTGCCGGGGCCGGCGCTCAGGCGAACGTCCGTGAGGACGATGTTGCCGTTGTTCGAGCGGCCGGGGCCGTGGGCGGCGAGCTTGTTTTCGGGGAGCGCTTCGAGGCGAATGGCCGTGAGGTCCTGTACGTCGGAACTGGCGACGAGTGTGTAGGTGTCATTCGCGGCGTTCGTGCCGGTGGCGAGGATGGAGTGGTCGTCCTTTTTCGTGAGCGTCGCGCCGCCGATGGATTTCATCTCCGCGGGGTCGAGCGGGTTCCACTGAGCGGGAGTTTCCGCTGCGGCGGCAAGCTCCCATTGCGCTTGGGCTGCGTCCGCCTCCGGCATGGGGCCGGCAAGCTGCTGCTCGATCTGATTCATCGACGCGCCCAGCGCGTCGAGTTGCTTTTGCTGTGCCTTCGTGGGCGTCGCCAGCAGCGGGCCGGCGTTGCCCTTGTTGCCGTCGAGGCCGTTTTCGGGGACGCGGTTGAAGAAGGCGTAGAGCTGGTAATACTCCTTCTGCGTAAGCGGGTCGAACTTGTGGTCGTGGCATTGGCAGCAGCCGACCGTCAGCCCCAGCCACACCGTTGAGGTGGTGTTCACGCGGTCCATGATGTAGGCGGTCAGGTATTCCTCGGGGACCGCGCCGCCCTCGAAGTTGATCATGTTATTCCGGACGAAGCCGGTGGCGATCTTCTGATCCGGCGTGCTATTGGGCAGCAGGTCCCCGGCAAGCTGCTCGACCGTGAACTGATCGAACGGCATGTCCTTGTTAAAGGCGTCGATCACCCAGTCGCGCCAACGGGTCTGATCGCGGCCCGGGTCAATGTGGTAGCCGTGCGTGTCGGCGAAGCGCGAGGCGTCCAGCCAGTCAAGCGCCATCCGCTCCCCGTAGTGCGGGTCGGCCAGCAACTTGTCCACGAGCTTGCCGTATGCCTCGGGCGCGGGGTCATTGACGAAATCGTCAACTTCCTTCGGAGTGGGCGGGAGGCCGAGAAGGTCGAGGTAGAGCCGCCGGCAGAGCGTGACTTTGTCGGCTTCGGGCGCGGGGGTGAGGCCCTCGGCTTCCAGCCGGGCGAGGATGAAGCGGTCGATCCCGTTGCGGCACCATGCGGCGTTCTTCACCTCGGGGAGCGCGGCCCGCACGGGCGGAAGGAACGACCAGTGCTTCTGGTACTTCGCACCCTGCTGCACCCATTTTTTCAGCACCTCGATCTGGGCGGGGCTCACTTTCCGGTCGCTCTTGGGCGGGGGCATCATCTCGTCAGGGTTGGTCGAAGTGATGCGGGCGATGATTTCGCTTTTCGACAGATCACCCGGCACGAGCGGCGTGCCGTCCTTGTGCGGGGTTAGAGCATCCTCGGGCATGTCCAGCCGGAGCTTCGCCTTCCGCTGGGCGCTGTCGGGGCCGTGACACGTGAAGCAGGAGTTGGAAAGGATCGGGCGGACGTCGCGGTTGAATTCAATATGATCCGCGACCGGCTTCTGGGCGGGCGCGGACGGCGCGCCGACGCCAATGCCTGTGCTGACAAGGCCTAGCGCCGTGATGAACCCCAGCAAACGTCTTCTCATTCCTGACTCCTGTGCCTGACTGAGTGTGGCCCTTCGTGTTACTGCCGCGGGGGCCGGGTGTTCACTTACTTTTGCCTGAGTTTGTCGCCGACTTCGTGGAGGATTTGGATCGATTCCTTGGGGATTACGCCCTCGGCGGTCGGGCCGACGTTCAGCAGGAGATTACCGCCTTTGCCGTTGATCTCGCTGAGCTTTTGCATGACCTCCGTGCTGCTCTTCCAATGACGGTCATTTTTCTTGTAACCCCAGGTGTCGTTGAGGGTCATGCAGGTTTCCCAGAGGCGTTTGCCCCGGGAAGCCCTTGGGATTTCCTGCTCGGGGGTTTCGTAGTCTCCGTCGGCGATCGTGCGTTTGCCTATGCGATTATTGACGATGATGTCCGGCTTGAGGTGGTGGAGGTAGGCCTCGAGATCTTTGCCGTGCTGCTCGCTCCACCAGGGCACCCATTCGCCGTCGAACCAGAGGATCGCCGGGTCATAGTTGAGGATCAGTTCGCGAAGCTGCGGCTTGAGCTGAGTCTCAATGTAGCGGATAACCGCGGGGTCATTCGGATCCTTCGCACCGACGCTTCTGGCGTCCGTCGCCAGTTCGGGATGATGCCAGTCCATGATCGAGTGGTAGCAGCAGAATTTAACGCCCGAATCCTTGCACGCCGCGGAGAGTTCCTTGAGCGGATCGCGGTGAAAAGGCGTGGCATCGATGATGTTGTAGGGCGTCGCCTTCGTGGCAAACATGCAGAAGCCGTCGTGGTGCTTGGAGGTGATGACGATGTATTTCATCCCCGCGTCC
>JAQGHH010000262.1 GCA_028288945.1 Phycisphaerales bacterium | reverse complement strand
CCTTCGATGCCGGTGATGGATTCGGAGATGTCGCCGCTCTGGTCGGGGGTTAGGGCGATCAGGTCGTCGCCGCCGCTGAAGCGGGTGAAGATTAGTTTGTGTTGGAGGGCGCCGTGGAAGGTGGGGGATTGGTATTCGATGCAGCCGCAGGGGGAGAGGTTTTTACCGAAGGTGTAGATGGCGGGGCGCCAGTTTCTATCGGGGTTTGTTCCTACGGGGTAGTCGCGAGTGGGGTAGAGATTGGGGCCGTTGCCGGCGGGGTTGCCGCCGTTTAGGACGTACTCGGCTCTGGTGGGGTTGGGGTGGCCGTAGTAGGCGCCTTGCTCGATCTTGAAGAGGAAGTCGTCTTCGGTTTGGGAGACTTTTTCGATGGCTGGGACGAGGGGGCCGTCGTAGGGGCCGCGTTGGGAAAAGTCGATTCGCGGGAGCTGGCTTGCGCCGACGGTCGGCGTGGCGGGGGCGCTGCCCCCGGCGGCGGAGCCGTTAATGCCGGCGTAGAGATGGCCGTTGCTGTGCCAGACCAGGTCGAAGCTGTTGCGGACGCCGGTGGCGTAGATCGTCAGCGGTGCGCCGGGGGCGAAGGGATTGTAGGTGCCGTCGTCTTCGGTCTTCACATCCAGCGGAAGCGCGATTCGCTTAAGGGCCTTTACGTCGAACCGCAAAATCGCGGCGGTGAGCAGGCGCTCGGGGCGGTAGGCCCATTTGTGGTCGGGCGCGCCCATGGCGGTGTTGCCGGCCTGGCAGAAGTACATCGCGCCGTCGGGGCCGAAGACGATCTGATTGTTGAGATGGTCCTTGGCGGCGCGGGGCAGGCGGACGATGACGTCCTGGTATTCCGTGAGATCCGGGCCGGTGAGCCGGCTGATTTTTCCGGTCCAGTCGTCCGCGCCGCGGATGGCCTGCTGGCCCTGCTCGCCGTTGGGCGGAAGCTGGCCGTGGCTGACCCAGAGCACGGGTTTGTCCGCGGTGCACGCGGGGTCGAAGGTGATGCCGGTGATGAGGCGCAGTGCGCCGTTGGCGGTGTTGACGGTTTCTATTTGGTCGCCGGGCGAGAGTGTGCCGTCGGGGTTGATCGCGTAGCGGAGGATAAGGCCCGAGAGTGTGCTGGCGTAGAGCTTGCGACCCGGGCCGATGGTTACGCAGGTGAACATGTGGCCCGCCGCGACGGGCAGGGGGACTTTTTCAAACGCCGCGGGAAAGTCGCCGAGCCGCGTACCCGCGGCCGTGAGGAAGGTGGACTTGTAGGCCTTGAAGGAATGCCCGCCGGTGTCGCGCGCTTCGGGGGTGACCTCAAACGTGTAGTTCGTGCTGGGTTCGAGTGTCTCCATCGGGCGAAGGACGATCGCATCTCCCGCGCCGGAGGTGTTCACCACCGCCGGGATCGGGTGGCGGTCACTCGAGCGATAGAGCCGAACGGAAGCGGCGTTCAGCGATCCGCCCGCGACGACATGCCCGGCGAAGGGCAGATCGACATCTGCGGCGATAAACGCATCGGGCAATACGTTGTCGTCACGATCCGCGGGGCGCGTGCGGATGATGGACGGGACGGGGGGGTAGTGATGGACGCCGTAATCGGAATTGACCAACTGGAAGGCGCGGGTCTTATACCCGCGGCCTTTGCACCAGAAGCAGACTGCGACCAGCGCGAGCAGCGCACAAAGGGCGGCCCCGCGGAAAACGAGGCTGCCGCGGGAAGGGCGGGCTTGGGGGCTCGGGGTCGGGGGCATCGCTATCTCTCGCTCCTGCATACAACTTATCGGTCAGCCCGGGGAGTGGGTTGACCGAGCGAGCGGGGTACAACTTATCGGCGGCGTGGAGATTGATAAGCGCCCAAATCGAGCCATTCGGGCGAAATCCGCGTTGCCGGGCTTCCTAGAGGGTAGGACGCGTTAGAGCCAGCTTTTCTCCGGCCTCCACTATTCGGATTATACCCTACAAAGTTGCGTAATGTCAGTTGTCAGTTGCCAGTGAAGGAGGGGGAGTGGGGAGATGTTGGTGACTGCCAGTGATGGACGAATACGCAGGTTCGTCGCTTCTGCTTCCTTGACTGACAACTGACAACTGACAACTGGTCCCTTGCAATTATCTCTCGCCCGCCCAGAATCGTGCCTCCCCAAACCAAGGAGACCCGCGTGACGACGAAAGAATTCCTGGCGGAGCAATTGGCCCCCAATCTCGATATGCTGAAAATGACGATCGCTGACTTCAGCGAAGCGGACATGCTGGTGCGGCCGACGCCCGCGGCAAATCACGCCGCCTGGCAGCTCGGGCACCTGGCGGTCGCCGAGCGCCAATTGGTCAACATCTATCAGCCGGGCGCGGTGCCGGAAGCGCCCGCGGCCTTCGCGGCGAAGTTCACCAAGGAAACCTCGAAGGTGAACGACCCCGCCGCGTTTCCGAAAAAGGCCGAGCTGCTGGACGCGCTGACCAGCGCACGGCAGGCGACGATCGCCTGGGTGAAGGGGCTTTCCGACGCGGACCTGGCCAAGCCGGGCCCGGAGAAGATGAAGGGCTTCGCCCCCACGATCGGACACCTGATCGCGATGACGCCCAACCACACGATGATGCATGTGGGGCAGTTCCAGGTAATTCGCCGGGTGCTGGGGAAGCCGGTGATATTCTGAGAAATGCGGAAGGTGGAGAACGCTGAATGCTGAACTCTGAACGCTGAACAGCAAAGGCCGCTCGCTTCATCCGCATTTGTTCAGCGTTCAGTGTCGCGTAGGGTCTGCTTTAGCGGACGTTGTTGGTGTCACTCGCGCACACACGCCCGCTGAAGCGGACCCTACGCGATTCTCCAAACAGCGCAGATCCGACCAGCATCGCGGAACGGTCAGTGGTGGACCCTACATGATGTCCGACAGCGCAACTCTGCATTCGGCCCCTCACCCCTGCCCTCTCCCCCGAGTACGAGGGAGAGGGAGCAACGCTTCGGCGGGCGCTGTACGGAAAAACGCATAGCGATATCGTGCTAATTGGCCGATGCCTGCCTTCGCACGACGACCAGGGTTTGGTCGTCGGCAGGTTCGTCCTTGCCTTGCCATTGGCTGACGGCCAAGCGGATCGACGCGACGACCGCGTCGGGGTCGCAGTCGGGCTGGGATTGGAGGGCGGCGATGACGCGGTCGTTGCCGAACAGTTCGCCGATAGGGCTGAACGCTTCCGTAATGCCGTCGCTGGGGACGATCAGCGTGCCGGACGGATCGAGCCGCACGGCGGGCGGGCCGGCGTGGGGGAAATCCTCGATGAGGCCCAGCGGCGGGAGCGTCGATTGCAGCATGCTCATTCCCCCGGGCTGGCACAGGAACATCGGGCCGTGCCCGCCGCTGCACCAATTCAATTCGCCTTCGCTTGAGATGAACCCCAGGAACGCGGTGACGAAGCGGCCCGGCTCGAGGTCTGCCGCCATGCGCTCGTTCACGCGCCACAGCAGCGGCAGGGGATCGCGCTCCGTTTCGGCCAGAGTGCGGACGAGCGCCCGCACCTGCGCGACGACGAGGGCCGGGGCGATTCCATGGCCCGAGGCGTCCGCGACGAGCACGCCCAGGCGGCCGTCGGCGCAGCGCCACAGGTCGTAGCAGTCGCCCCCGTTGATGGATGCCGCCCGCGTCCAGCCCGCGGCGCGGAGGCCGGGAATTTCCGGCGGGCGCTTGGGGATCATCGCCTCCTGCACCCGCCGGGCGACTTCCATCTCGTGGAGCAGGTTGCTGGTCTGCAGCGCGGTCTGCTGCAAATGCCATCGCTGGATGGCCACGCCCGCCTGGTCGGCCAATAGCCGCAGCAACGCGGCGTCGGTCTCGCCGAACGCGCCGCCGGGCGATTTGTTCAG
>JAQGHH010000230.1 GCA_028288945.1 Phycisphaerales bacterium | reverse complement strand
AGAGGGAGGAGGGAGAGGAAATTTTGTTTGGTGCTCAGGATTTGGAGAGGGGCCTGTATTCAATGAATTGATTTCTCCGCGTTTTCCTCTGCGCCTCGGCGTCTCTGCGTTCGATTCTCCCGGTCGTTCGTCAACCGCGACAACGGACCGCGGTGCGGACCCTACGGACAACCCGTGCGATTCATGCAACTTTACGCCGGCCCCTCACCCCTGCCCTCTCCCCCGAGTACGAGGGAGAGGGAGCAAGAGACCGAGCAAAGCACGGCCCTCCCTGTGGTCTGGGCGGACTTTGTGATCCCGTTCCCACTTCTCACGCGCACAGTGGCTAGAATCCCCACAACCAAAAGGAGCCGAGCACCCGTGGCCCTGTCTGCAACCGAAAACGCACACGTTCGAACCGACCCCGGCGACCTCTCCGCTCCGTTCATCGTTTCCCTTGAAGGCGTGCGAAAAACCTACGGCTCCGGCCCCGGCGCGTTCACCGCGCTGCACGAGCTTTCCCTGCGCATTCCGCGCGGGCGCACTGTGGCGCTGCTGGGGCGGAGAGGGTCGGGGAAGAGCACGTTGCTGAACCTGCTCGGGGCGGTGGACCGGCCGACGACCGGGGCGGTGCGCATCGGCGGGGTCAACATTGCGACGCTGTCGGACGAGCAGCTTGCCCTCTTCCGCCGTCGGCGGCTGGGGTTTGTCTTCCAGTCGTTTCACCTCGTGCCGAGCCTGACGGTTTTCGACAACATCGCGGTGCCTTGGGTGCTGGATCGGAAACTAAGCGCAGCGCGGCGGCAGGAGATCGAATCGCTGCTAGCCCGGCTGGGGCTCGCCGACAAATCGCGACGATATCCTGATGAACTTTCCGGCGGGCAGCAGCAGCGCGTGGCTTTGGCGCGGGCGGTGATCCATCGGCCGGAGTTGGTGCTGGCCGATGAGCCGACGGGGAATCTCGACGCCCAGAGCGGGCGGGTAATCCTCGATTTGCTCGTGGAATTGCAAAATGAATTTGGCGTGACGGTCGTCATGGCCACGCACTCGGAGGAAGCCGCGGGGCGGTGCGGCGACCGCGTTCTGCTCGACGACGGGCGCGTGGTGGGCACGAGCGGCGCGGTGGAAGTCGGGCCGGCGGGGGCGGGGGTGGCGCGGTGATTGGGTTTTTCGGGAAGCTGGCCGCGGGGCATTTTCGGCGGCATCGGCTCGAGGCGATGCTCTGCCTGGCGGGCGTGGCGCTGGGCGTGGCGGTCGTCGTCGCGATGGACGCGGCGGTGGACGCGTGCGTGCGAAGTTTCGGCGGGGCGGTGCAGTCGCTCGCCGAGCGATCGACTCACAGCATCTTCGCCGACGACGGCGCGATTTCGGATGAGGCCTACATCGCCCTCGTCCACAAAAAACTCCCGTTCCCGCTGGCCCCGGTGATCGACCGGTCCATCCTCGTCAACCAGGACGGTCAGGGCGTCGTCGCGCGATTGATCGGCGTCGACGTCTTCTCCGAGCGGACGCTCCGGTCGTTCACGCAGTTGCAGACTTCCCTCGACAAGACCGCGCTGCGGGAGTTCCTGACCGAGTCCGGGAACGTCGTGATCGCGGACCAACTGGCCGACCGGTTGCACGCCTCGCCGGGCTCGGCGCTGAACCTGACCGTCGGCGGCAAGCGGGTCGAGGCGCGGGTCGCCGGGATCATCCGCCCGACCGGCGTCGCGCGGGCGCAGCTCGATACGCTTGTGCTCGCGGACCTCGCGACGGCGCAGGAGCTGACCGACACGCTCGGCAAAATCGACCGCATTGACACGAGTCTGGAATCCGCCGGGGATGAGGCGGCGCTGGCCGCGGCGTTGCCGCCGGGCCTGTCCTTGCGCTCGACGCGGCAGCAGTCGGCCTCGCTGGCCGACCTGACCCGCTCCTATCGGCTGAACCTGGGCGCGCTGTCGATGATGGCCAGCTTCGTGGCCGTCTTCATCGTCTACAACAGCATGCTGATCTCCGTGCAGCAGCGGGTCACGAGCCTGGGCATTCTCCGCTGCCTGGGGGCGTCGAAGTGGCAGCTTGGCGGCATCTATTTCGCGGAGGCGGTGGTTTTTGCGATCGTCGGGGGAATCATCGGCGTGCTCGGCGGATGGCTCCTCTCACGCGTGCTGGTGGGGTACGTTGCAACTACGATCAATGATCTTTATGCGGCGCTGCGGCCCGGGCCGGTGACGATCGGCATGGGGGCGTTTGCGAAGGGGATGGCGGTTTCCGTCGGGAGCTGTTTGATCGGGGCGTTCGTGCCGCTGCTGCGGGCGGCGGCGACGCCGCCGGTGAACGCGTTCCGCGCGACCGCCCGGCACAAGGCTTCCGGCCGGGCCGCGGCGGCGATGCTCTTCGCCGGCGTCGCGCTGCTCGCGGGCTCGTGGGGCGTGTACCTGTTGCCGGGTGAGTCGCCGGGGGCAGGGTTCGTCATGACGGCGCTGGTGGCGCTGGGCTTCGCGCTGATGTGCCCGTGGCTTGTGCAGATCACCTGCTTCGCCGTCGATCGCGTCGCGCGGCCGTTGCAACTGCTCCCCCTGCGGATGGCGGCGACGGGCGTGGGGCGGTCGCTTGGGATCACCGGGATCGCGGTGGCGGCGACGATGCTGGCGATGGGGATGAACGTGGGCGTGCGGACGATGGTCAGCTCGTTCCGCGGCGCGCTCGACCACTGGATCACCCGCCGATTCGCGGCGGACG
>JAQGHH010000200.1 GCA_028288945.1 Phycisphaerales bacterium | reverse complement strand
TGCGCGCGGGGCCGGGGAGCCCGGCGTGGCATCAGGCGGTGGCCCGGCTGCGCGAGCAGGGGGCGCAGGAGAATGACGAGTATTCCCTGCTGATCGCCGCCCGTGAAAACCTGGAGGGCGGGAAGGAATACCGCGCCGTGCGCCCGGGGCCGGACTTCACGCGGAAAGTGATGCAGGGGGTCGAGGCAGAACCCGCTGGCGGCAAGCGCAACGGCATTCCGACCGCCACCCTCATCGCCATCATCTGCGGCATCGGCATCGTCGCCGCTCTCGGCTATGTCGGATACCGCATGAATCAATCCGAGCCGAACGGGCAGGCGGCGATCGATGATCTGCAAAATAAAGCCAATCGCTTTTTCGACACGACGGCGAATGCGTCCTTCTCGGGCGCGCTGTCGACCGGCTGGCAGAAAATTGGTTCGCTGCCCCTGGACACCGCCGACGGATTGCGCCCCGCTCCGGCACAGGAATCCGGGACCGCCGCCAAGGGAGGCGGCATCGCCTGGAGCGGAACCCTGCCCGCTGATCAACCCTTCGCGCTGGAAGTTTCCGTTCGCTCGCTTGAAACCGCCGGGCCGATTCTCCTCGAAGCCTTCGTCTCCACTGACCCAAAATTCAGCACCGACACCGGCACCAGTTCCCACGACTTGGTCTGGCAGCTTCAGAGCCAGTCGCAACGCGTGATCGTCGGCGGCAATGGCCGCCCGCTATCGGAGACGCCGGCCCCGTTCGTCGCCGGGAACAGTGTGCGGCTCATCGTCGATCGGGACGTCGCCATCATCGAAGTGAGCACGCCGGATAAAAAGTGGCGCCGCCTTTGGGCCGGCCCGCACGAGATGGGCGCGTCGCCGCGAAGTGTGGGCGTACGCTTCCTTCAGACCGGCCCGGCGCCGCAGCCGCAGGGTGTGGTTCAGCAGGTAAAGATTACGACGTCGTCGGCGAAGTAGGGGGTGAGATCTTCCCTGTGCCACGAATTTCGTGCAGGAAAGATGAGTGATGTAAAACGTGACAACGTCCTTATGTCACGTTTTACTCATCACTCATCATGTATGCTTCGAGGACTTCCATGCCCGTTTCCGCATCGATTGAATCGACTGCCGCATCGGTCGCCGAGTATTCCGACGTGGAGGCGGCGAAGTTCCTGGGTGACACCTGCCATCAGCTCCGCGGCGAGCTGCGCAAGCTGATCGTCGGGCAGGACCGGGTCATCGAGGAAATACTCATCGCCGTCTTCGCGCGCGGGCATTGCATCATGCAGGGCGTGCCGGGGCTGGCCAAGACGATGCTCGTCTCCACGCTCGCCCAGGCGATGGACCTGACGTTCCACCGTATTCAGTTCACGCCGGACCTGATGCCCTCCGACATCACAGGCACGGACGTCCTGCAGGAGGATCCGGAAACCGGCCGTCGGCGATTTGAGTTCCTGCCGGGCCCGATCTTCGCGAACCTGATTCTCGCCGACGAGATCAACCGCACGCCGCCCAAGACGCAGGCGGCGTTGCTCCAGGCGATGCAGGAGAACCAGGTGACGACCGGCAGCCGCACGCTGGATTTGCCGGTGCCGTTCTTCGTTCTCGCCACGCAAAACCCGATCGAGCAGGAGGGCACGTATCCGCTTCCGGAGGCGCAGCTCGATCGATTCATGTTCATGGTGATGGTGCACTATCCCAAGCGTGAGGAAGAGCTGGAGGTGCTCAAGCGCACGACGGCTCTTGAGCCGCCGCGGATCAAAAAAATCGTCAACGCCAAACGCATTCTCGAACTCCAGGAGATCGTCCGGCGAGTGCCGGTGGGGGACCACGTCTACACGTTCACACTCGACCTGATTCGAGCCACCCGCCCGAACGAACCCGGAGCCAGCGACTTCGTCCGCCACTGGCTAAGCTGGGGCGCCGGCCCCCGCGCGGGGCAGAACATGATCATGGCCGCCAAGGCCCGCGCCCTGATGCAGGGCCGGCTGTACGTCACGCTCGAAGACGTGGAAGCCGTCGCCGCCCCGGTGCTACGCCACCGGCTGGTCCCCAATTTTAACGCCGAGGCGGAGGGGATATCGGTGGAGCAGATTGTGGAGAAGATCATCACGCTCATTCCCCGGGGCAAGGGGGAGCGGCTGCTGTGATAAGAGTGAAGAGTAAAGGGTAAAGAGTAAAAGCGATTATGAATTGCGCAAGTTGTGTAGCCGGATTCCGGGAATTCATTGCCTATCGCGCGCGGAACATCGTACAATTGCACAAGTTGGTAAATTCCGTATGACCGCACTTCCACTATTTGATCTGATGGCAGCATCCGCTGAGCCACAAGCGCGGCTTTATGAGATCGCCGAGAAGATCGTGGCATCCGCCATCCAAGGCTTCGAGCAAATTCAGGAACTGGACGAGACGTGTGTTTCATCGGGCGCACCGGACGACGATGCTTTTGACACTGAAGCCGCCATCGTGCTGCGGCTCATGTACGAGGAGCGCGCCCAGGAAGCCGAGCGCATTCTTACCCGAATCGCCCGGCTAGAGCGTGCGGGAAGGAACGTCGAAGGGGCCGACACGCTGCGCGACTGGCATGGTCGCACGATGGCGATGCTGAGCGTTTCGCTCGAAGACATTGCCCGCGGCATCGAACAGTCGAAACAGGGCAACGTCGTGATGGCGGGGGAAATCCGCAATGAGCTTCAGTCTCGCCTTCACCGCTGATGCCCGCGCCGGGCTTGAGCGGCTCGATCTACTCCTGCAAGAAGACGTTCTTGACGCGATCGACGAGATCGCCCGCCGCCCAACTATGATCAAGCGGCAAAGTGCGGGCGGCACAGTGGTGCATGATATCGTTTGTGAGCGGAACGAAATCCGGCACTACGTGTTTGTCACCGTCCGTTTGGGTGTGCAGATGGAGAGGCTAGATGTTCTGGAAATCGGACACCATTCCAGGACGCTCGGCGCCTGAGAGGCGCTCGCTATTCCGCCGAATCGAACAATGGTGCCGGGCAGGCCTCGATCAATCGCTTGCGGACGCCGCGCGGCAATTTGTTGAGCATTGCGATCGCGCAGGGGATCTCCATTTGCGAGTGCAGGCAATCTGTCAGCCGTTTGCTCGACTTGCGGTCTTCCATAAGACGGCCCCGCCGGCGGATCGCCAGGACGTAGCTGGGCTTGTCGCTGAATAGCCGCACTTGCTTTCTGGCCAGATAGGCCGCCCGCACCTGCGGATATCGGTGTACGATACTACGCACTTTTTCCGCTTCTTCGGCGGACAATCCGTGGGGCACAAAGCGGTCGCGCCGCTTGACGAGCAGGCGTTCCTTTCGAGCCAGTGCCAGCTCGCGCTCGTGCGCCTCCAGACGGACTCGGATCGCGTCGGCCTCCTGGTCCCGGCCGCTTTCGCGGTAGTACTCCAGCAACAAGTAGAGCGACGGCGCGATATACCCGCTGTCGTGCCGCATGGCCGTCTCAAACTCGTCTACGGCGACCGCTTCGTCGTCCCTGTCCAGCAGCAGTCGGCCCAGCGTGAAGCTTGACGACGCGTGGTCGCAAAAGCGGGTGCGGAAATCCTTAAGAATTGCGACCGCCTCGTCAGGGTGCGCGTACCTCGCCTTGTACTGAATTTGTTCCCATTCACGGTCGGCCGACGATTGCGCTGGGTCGCCATCGGGCACGATGGCCAGACGCTCCATGATTCCGCGCGCGACCGCGTTTTCGTGCCTCCACCGTCCGATGGCCGTCGCCTTCCACGTGGCGTTCGCCAGCGCCCAAATACGCGGGCGGCAATCACCCAACAGCCCGATGGCGGAATCTTCAGCGGCCAGACTTGCGCTAAGGGAGTCGGTCAGACGGTCGTCGGATTCGTAGTCCAGCACCTGACGGCAGCCCAAGGCTTCGAGGCGGTCGGCCAGACACGGATGTTCGGAGGTGACGGGAGTACGGGCCGCCCGCTCGCGCGCCCGCCAGCAGCGAACTTCCTCAGGCCGAGGGGCCGAAGCGAAAAGCTGTGTGATTCGGCCGAGTATGTCGGCGGGTGGGATCGGGTCCGCTGCCGACTCCCGCACCACCGCCGGCCAGAACGAAGCGCCCATGCGATATCCTGCCCAACTGATGGCTATGAGCGCCCGGGCCGTTCCTTCCTTTCCCTCCGACTTCGGACCGCGTTGGTCGGCGTCGTATTCATGCAGCCGGCGGAGGGCCAGAGTGCCCGTGTGCAGGTAAGGGGCGTACATCTTGACGAACCATCCCATACCCAGTGCGCGCATCCGTCGGGCCCGCGCGAAGGGTGCAGCCAGCGATTGCCAGGTGTGCTGGATCCGGTAAATCCATGCGCCGAAGCTGGTGTGTCGCCGGCCGAGATGTCCGAACTCGTGCGCCAATACCGCCCGGAATTGCCCGGGCGTCAGGGCGAGCAGGAGCGGGACGCCGACGATCAGGTAATTGGTGCGCGGCCCCCAGAATTGGAACCGGTGCCGCTGCGCCACCGCGGCGTTGAGTTCCGCGTTGATATGGATGTGATGCACCCGCGGCGCGCCCGCCGCCATACGCTCCTCCTCGATCATCGCGCGCAACGGCCCTGCTTCGTCGGGCCGCAGGGGGTGGCCATCGGGGACGGGCAGGCGCACCCAAAATGTTTGAAGGACCGCCGCGGCGACCAGGAGCAGCGCGAACAACGCCAACCCGAAAACGATCATCCCCTCCCCGCTCATGGACTGCCAGGCGAGCGGTGCAATCGCCATGACAAGCAAGATGAGACCAAAGCTGGCCGCCAGTAGGAAGAGGGGATAGAGGTAACCCAAGGCGACGATCGCAAAGAGGCGCAGTGCGTGACGGCGCGGGCGGGTCCGCGCCTCCGATTCCAAGAACGCCAGGCGGGCGCGGCGGTTTTCGTCTGAACTCGCCATCTCAGGGCTTCGCCTGCGGGTCGAGGGCAGCCTTCAGCAGCAGATACGGAAAACGCGTGTCGTAATTCAGCTTCCGCGCCATGGCGAAACAGGCCTCGCGCGATCCGGGATCGCGCAGGCCCAGGGCCGTCAGGATTACAACCTTCTGTTCTGGCAGTTCGCGCAACCGCAGCACATTTTTGACCGGCAGTCCGCCTTTGCCGCTCAGGGCCGCGGCGTACGACCTCTCCTCGAAACTGCCCTTGGTCATTGATTCAATCGCCGCCTTCAAATGTCGCTCCGCCACTTCGCTCGCGTCGTGCTGCAACGCCGCAATATAGAGCAGTAAATGGTGCACGGCCTCCACTTCCTGCCCGCCCTGCTTCATATCCTGTTCCGCCGCGGTCAGGTCTCCATTCGACAGGTGGGCCTTGAACAGATCGTTCGTCACGGGCGACTTCGCGAGCGTTTGGGAGAAACCGGTAACATCGCCCGCGCAGTATTGGTTTTGTGCTTCGATCTGACGGGCCAGCACCGCCGCCATTTCGGGCGATTGCATGAACCGCAGTCGGACGTTCGCGACGACCTCGCTGGCGTCGTTGGCACGGCCTTGCAAGGTGCGGATGTAGGCCTCGTCCTGGTATGCGGGCATGCACATCGGCAGGGGAGCGCTTTCGCCGCCAAGAACCGCGTCCAGCGCCTTGTCGAATTGACGGTCGGCGACCGCGGCTCGCGTCCATTGCCATTTCACGCTGGTGTCGCCGGGCAGAAGATGCAGCGCCCGTTCGGCATTCATGGCCGCCTCGTGAAATTCCCCGTTTGAAAGGTGGTAGCCGCTGAGCGAATAAAACGCGTACGCGCACGGGGCATCGCCCTCGACGGCCTTGTGGTAAAGCTCAAGCGACTGGTCGATATCCAGCATGGCCCGCCCGGCGAGGTACACGAGGTCCTTGCTTTGCGGCTCGCCCTTAAGCATTGCGCCGTACTCACGGACGGCTTGCTCGTCCAGTCCCGATTCCGACATGGCGCTTTGGTAGGCGCGGTGCCAGTGCATCCGGATCGGGCGCCGGCCCAGGTCGGGCCGCAGGAAATCGGCCATTTCCCGCGGCTTCATCGCCCGATGCAGGAGCATGATGAATTCCGCCGCCTCCGGCTCGAGCAAAGCGTGACGTTGCACAATCCGCGTGAACGCGCCTTCGCCCAGTTGGTCGGCGACCGCCATCAGCATGCTGGCCGCCGCCAAAGGCTGCGCCTTGTCCATCAGGAACAAGCCGTCCTTGGTGACGGCGCGCGTTCCCGAACTCATGCTGATGGATCTGGGGAAGTCCTCGAAGACGTAATCGAGCCCGTCGAACTGCTGCAGGGCTTCCCCGCCGCTGAAGGTGCTTTGCGCCTGATCCTGCGAGGAATCGCCATGGTCGGCCGAATATGACGCCCGTGTCCGTCGGAAGATCGCCGTGCGATCGGGATTGATGACCAGCGCACGGTTGGACAGTGGACGGCTCAGAAAGGGCGTGCGAATCGAAAGCGTCTCGGCGGGCACTTGCGGGGGTGCGCCGACGATGGCAACGCTCACGTCCCCTTCGGGCAACCGAACCTTCATCGTGCTCGTCGGCTGAAGCACGTAGCTTACGCCGTTGAGTTGAACGGTGTAGGGCCGGCTCAGGCCGTTGGCCAGAAAGACGCGTTGGTTTTTCCCTTCGATCCACGCCAGCGCGAGGTACGCGACAGCCGCGAGGGCCAGGACGACCGGCGCCACTTTCATGAACTTTCGCCGGCCGGCCGCGGCGCGGGCCTGCTTCATGATCTGCCCGGGCAGAACCGCGGTGCGCGTCCCGAGGCGTCCCGTCGACGCGGCCTTCAATCGCATGAATGTGGCGTCGTCGGCGATCGCGGGATTGATCGCCTCGCACTGCCCGAAGGCGGCCAGCGCCTTCTCGTGCTCTCCTTTGACCTGATAGGCCTGAGCTAATTGGAACAACGCGTCCACGCGATCGGGGATTCCCTTGGCGGCGACGTGTTCCAGATACGGCGCCGCCTCGTCGGGCCGTCCGAGTTTCAGCAGGCAGGCGGCCAGCGCCTCGCGCGTTTGGTCTTCGTCCTTGAGTCCCAACACCGCATGCAAGAGCCGCGCGGAATCTTCGGTCCGATTGAACAGGCCGTACGCCTCCGCAAGCATGCCCAGCGCCTTGGGGTCACTTGAGAGGTGCCGTTCAACCTCCGGGGCGAGTTGCAAAAAGAGTTGGAGATTGCGGAATTCGACGCACGCCTTCATGGCGTCGAACGCCCGCTGAAAATCACGCGGCTTCGCCTTGTAGGCGGCGATGGACTCGTCGGCCCGGTGCTGCGCCCGCTGCCAATCGCCCAGCGGCATGACGCCGTGCCGCGTGCAGAGCGTGCACTGCTCGATGATCCGCAACCGCCGCAGGGGCACCAGCGGAATCATCACCACGACGGCGAACAATCGCGTGTCGTATGAGCTAAGCGTCGTCTGCCGCCCGCAAACGCGGCAAACGCCCGGGTACGAGACGAGGTTGTTCTTCCCGTAATACCAAGTGCCGCACCCGTTGATTGTCTGTGGCACGCGAGCTCCCTGATCGTCAGTAAATGCAATGTGCCGGGAGAATCAGGACAGCACGCCCTTGACCACATTCCCCGCCACGTCCGTCAGCCGGAAGTCTCGCCCCGCGTAGCGGAATGTCAACTTTGTGTGATCGAAGCCTAGCAGGTGCAAAATCGTCGCATGAAAGTCGTGGACGTGGACGGGATTCTCGGCGGGTTTGTCGCCGTAGTCGTCGCTGGCGCCGTAGACGCTCCCGGCTTTCACGCCGGCTCCCGCCAGCCAGCTCGCGTAGCACGCGGCGTGGTGGCTTCGGCCGAGCGGGGCATCCGTCGTGGGCGTGCGGCCGAACTCCGTTGTCCAGACGACCAGCGTGTCTTCGAGCATGCCCCGCGATTTCAGATCCTTGAGCAAGCCGGCGATCGGCTGGTCCACGTTTTTGGCCAGGCCGGCGTGGTCCTTCATGTTGCTGTGGCTGTCCCAATTGGTGTTGGAGCCGGTGTCGATGAGTTCGACGAAACGCACGCCGCGTTCGACCAGGCGGCGGGCCATGAGGCATTGCCAGGCGAAGCCTTTGGTGCTGCCGCGTTCGAGGCCGTAGAGGTCGAGCGTGGCGTCCGTTTCGCCGCGGAGGTCGAGCACGTCGGGCATGGTCATCTGCATGCCGAAGGCCGTCTCGTAGCTCTTGATCCGGGCGGCTAGGGCAGGGTTATTCAGATGGCTTTGCTGGTGACGCTTGTTGAATTGCGCGAGCAGGCCCAGTTCCATTTCCTGCACGCCCGGAGACGGGGCACGCCGGCCCAGATCGGGGATGGGCTCCGCGCCGGCGAGTACGCGCGTGCCCTGGTGGCAGCCGGGCAGAAAGTCGCTCGACCAGACCTGGCTCCCCGCGTACGGCAGGAACGGCGCGAGCACCACGAACGACGGTAAATTCTGATTCACCGTCCCCAAGCCGTAACTCGCCCACGACCCGATCGACGGCCGGGCGAACGTGACCGATCCGGTGTGGATGCCGAGCGTCGCCTGGAAGTGGTCGTTGTGGTCCCCATGCATCGAGCGGATCAGGCAGACGTCGTCCATGCATTCGCGGACGTAGGGGAACAAGTCGGAAACTTGCGTGCCACACTTCCCGCCCGGCTGGAATTCCCAGCCCGGCT
>JAQGHH010000188.1 GCA_028288945.1 Phycisphaerales bacterium | reverse complement strand
GCCGGGCGAATTTGCCTTGTGGCCGTTCGCGCCGGCGATAGACGCCGCCGGGCTCGTCGGGAATGTTTCGTTCTCCCTTGATGACGACTTCGTCGCCGATCACGTCCACTTCGAGGTCGTTCATCGTGACGCCGGGCAGCTCCGCCTCGACGTAGGCGTTGTCGCCGACCTCCCAGACGTTTACGCCGGGGAAAGCCGCGCCAAAGGCGCGCGCCGCCTGCATTTACTCGAGTGCGCTTCCAAATAAATCCGTCATGTCGTCCGGGAACCGCCTGAACGGGGCCAGGGCGTTGGTCATGCGGGCCATATCAACTCTCCCTTCTTGCGAATGATCCTCGGCCGTTCGCTCTCACACTATCGCGACCATAGAGCGCGGGAAAATCTGTGGCTATTCGACCGTTGTGCAGAATTGCGTAGGACTTTGGTCGGAGATTTCGGGGTGAAATCAGAAGGGAGTTGTCGATCGTCGGTCGAGCCGGCTCTTGAACGGAGGCCGCAAACATTTGATCCGAGTGAGTTTCCGGGCCGTCGCGGCCGATCCGGGCCGACAAAAAAGAGCCTTGCCCATTACCGTCACGTCGTGCATACATGGGCGTTTCAACTGCCGGCGCGAGGAACCACCGGATGCCAGCCGTCGCAACACAATCGATGGGCGAGCCCGCCACGGGGCTAGGGAAGATCAGGGTCATGATCGCGGACGGCCACGCGCTGCTGCGGGCCGGAGTTGCCGCTGTGATCGCCCAGCAGCCGGACATGGCCGTCGTGGCCGAGGCCAACGATGGGGATTCCGCTTTGCAGTCGTACGCCTGTCAGATCCCGGACGTGGCCCTGGTTGACTTGCAATTGCCCGGGCTGGACGGGATCGAGCTGATCGTGACAATCCGCCGCGATTTTCCGGCGGCCAAGCTCATCATGCTCACGACGTGTGATTCCGACGACGACATCGACCGCAGCCTCCGCGCGGGGGCGAAGGCGTTTTTGCTGCTGGACGTATCGGCCGAGGAACTGGCGGACGCGATCCGCGACGTGCACCACGGAAAGACGATCGTCGCGCCCGCCGTAGCCACCCGGCTCGCCGAGCGAATGACGCAAGTGCCGCTGACCGCGCGGGAAATGTCAGTGCTCCGGCAGGTCGTTCACGGGAAGGCCAACAAGGAAATCGCCGCCGAGTTGTTCATCAGCGAAGGGACCGTGAAAGTGCACCTGACGCATCTGTTCGAGAAATTAGGGGTCGCAAGCCGCACCGAGGCGATGGCCCTGGCCATGCGGCGCGGACTGGTGCGTCTCGGTTGAAGCGAGCTCGATGCGGGTTTCCGCGATCAGCCGGCCTGGTCTCTCTCCCGGGTACGAAGGCAGAATTTCCGGCAGAATTCGCTGAACGAACCGACCGCGCTGTAGTCCAAAAGTAGTGCGCACCCATCCCAAAAGTCATACCTTCCGTGCGGCGGGTTGCTTATCTCGAATTACCCATCTTTAGGATTTTTGCAGCGGCCTGCCGCCCCTACGCTGTTCGCATCGCGCGGTCATTCTTTGTGACAGCCGCGTACGAACCCCGATTGGAGTCAGAACATGGTAACGATTACCGATAGCGCGTTGCGGGAAGACGTCCTACACGAACTGGAATGGGAACCGAGCGTGGACGCGGCCCATATAGGGGTCGCGGTGAAGGACGGAATCGTGACCCTTACCGGCACGGTCTCCTCTTACGCGGAAAAATTCGAGGCCGAGAACGCGGCGAAGCGCGTGTACGGCGTGCGGGCCGTCGTTAATGAAATCGAGGTCAAGCTGCCCGGCAGCAGCGTCCGCACCGATGAGGACATCGCCCGCGATTGCGTAAACGCCCTGAAGTCGAACATCTCGGTCCCCGACGGGAAGATCAAGGTGACCGTGAGCAACGGGTGGCTGACGCTGGAAGGCGAAGTCGACTGGCAATATCAGAAGGACGCCGCCGAAAATGCCGTGCGCTACATGAGGGGCGTGCGTGGCGTGACCAACCTCATCACCGTCAAGCCGCGGATCTCGCCCGAAGAGCTCAAGGGGAGGATCGAAGACGCCCTGAAGCGCACGGCGGAACTCGACGCCCGACGGATCATCGTCGAGGTGGATGGCGGTAAGGTCATTCTTCGCGGCAGCGTCCGTTCCTGGGCGGAGCGCGAGGTGGCGGAGCGCGAAGCGTGGTCCGCGCCGGGGGTTTACAGCGTCGAGAATCTCATCTCCGTCGAGCCGTAATGGCGGCGCGGCGATTGCGGCACAAATACTGCGATTACAGGATGAGCGCCGTGCCAGCGGGCTTCGCGTCGTCGAACCGTCGGCGCGGGCTCTTGGGTCCGATTTCGGACACGCGTGATACGGTTTGAGGTGAAGAAATGAGCGAGGCTGCTATAGAAATCCCCAAGGAACGCTGGTTGGACGCGTTCAATCTTCTGAGCAAAGAGTATTACGGCCGGGCCGCGACCATCGAGGTGCTCGGGATGGACGTCGGAGACCAGCCCGTGGCTGAAGGGCAGCCGTTTCAAGGGATCAGCTATGACCCCGAAGGCTCGATGGCCGGCGACGTGATGGTCGAGGTGGGCGACGCGGGCTCGCCGTACGAGACCCACCACATCCACCACCCGCGCGCCGTCCGCGTCAGCGAGACGCAGCCGGGGATCGAGGCCGACATCCTGGTCGATTCGGAAGATGGGGATGCGACGCTGGTGCGGCTGCGGCCGTTCCCGGAACTGCCCCCGCCGGGCACCGCATAGGCCCGTGTGCCTTTGCGATGAGGCAGCTAAATGGGAATGCTGAGCCCGGCCAACCCTGCCACCCATGACCACCGACACCCTGCCCAAGGTTGAACGCGAACTGGTCAAGTCCGACCATGAACTGCAGCTCGACGTCCTGCGCCAGTTGGAATGGGTGCCGCGCGTAGACGCCGCACGCGTTGCGGTGGCGGTGCAGGACGGAGTCGTCACACTCAGCGGGCGCGTCGCGTCTTATGCCCAAAGGTGTGCGGCGGAACAGGCGGCCAAGAGCGTGTTCGGGGTGCGCGCGGTGGTGAACAAGATTGAGGTCGAACCAACCGACGACACAAAGGTGACGGACGAGGACATCGCGGCTGCCGCCGTCAGCGCGCTCAAATGGAACATCTTCGTGCCGGCGAGAAACATCAAGGTTATCGTCGATCACGGTTGGGTCACGCTCGAAGGCGTAGTGAACTGGCAATTTCAGAAAGAAGCCGCCGAGGACGCCATGCGAAATCTGAGCGGCGTCATTGGGGTGACCAATCGGATCGTCGTCCGGCCGCGCGTGGATCCGGGCGACATCAAGAGCCGGATCGAAGAGGCCTTCAGGCGCCACGCTGTGCTCGATGCCCGGCGGATTGCGGTTGAGGTGGATGGAAGAAACGTCATCCTGCGCGGCGACGTCGGATCGTGGGTTCAGCGCGACGTGGCGGAGCGGGCGGCGTGGTCCGCGCCGGGGGTCGAGCGTGTGGAGAACCACATCGCCGTCCGGCCTGTCCGGACGGTGACGGCAGCACCGCCCGCGGAAGCAATGGCACCGGCGCACTGAGCGCATGACACAACTCGGAACGGAGCACCGACATGGTTGCCATGGCAAAAAAAGTTCCGACCGCGGCATCGCGCATGGCGCCCGCGCCCTACGACGGATTCGATAAAATGCTGCTCGATGGCTCCTGGCGGACGGGCCGGAGTGGGCGGGTGGCCGATGACGTTGATCCTTACACGAACGATGTGCTCGTCAGCATCCCGCTCGCCAATGAGAGCGATCTGGACGATGCCTTCCGCGCGTCGGCCGCGGCACAGCCCGAATGGTACGCAATGTTGCCCGGCGAGCGGTCGGCCGTCCTGAGGTCCGCGGCGGAGATCATGGATGCCCGGCGCGAGGAGATCGTGGACTGGCTGATCCGCGAGTCCGGCAGCACGCGCATCAAAGCCAATTTCGAATTGCAGATCGCCCGGGCGATCACGCTTGAGGCTTCGACATTCCCGTCGCACGCCCACGGCTCAATTCAGCCGAACGATGTGCCGGGCAAGGAGAGCCGCGTTTACCGGGAGCCGGT
>JAQGHH010000156.1 GCA_028288945.1 Phycisphaerales bacterium | reverse complement strand
TGAGCTGCTCGCGGCCGACTGCCGCCTGGATCTCGTTGAAGCGGAGGTTGAAGCCGACCTTTTCGTGGAGGTATTTGTCCTTGCGGCCGTGGTTGCGGAGCATCGTGACTTTGCGGGCGATCTCGTCATCCTGCGTGGCGATCGCGCCGCCGTCACCGTAGCAGGTGAGGTTTTTGCTGGGGTAAAAGCTGAACGCGGCGTGCTCGGTGTAGCCGCCGGCCCGCTTGCCTTTCCACTTGGCGCCGTGGCTTTGGGCGCAGTCTTCGATGATCCAGAGGTTGTGGTCCTTCGCCAGCTGCATGAAGGCGTCGAGGTTAGCGGGCCGGCCATAGAGGTGGACGGGGAGGATGCCGATGGTGCGATTGGTGATGCGCTTTTTGGCGTCCTGCGGATCGATGGTGTAGGTGTCATCGATGTCGCAGAAGACGGGCTTGGCACCGACGTGGATCATCGGCTCAATGCTGGGGAAGGCGGTGAGCGAGGGAACGAGGATCTCGTCGCCGGGCTTTAGTCCTTGCGCGATGTGCAGCAGATGCACCGCGGCCGTCCAGGAACTGGACAGCACGACATGTTTGACGCCGAAGTAAGCCGCGAGCTCCTTCTCGAAGGCTTTGGACTCCGGGCCCAGGATGTAATTCCCGCCCTTGACGACCTCCAGAATCCGGCGGTCGATCGTCTCACTCTGATAAACACGGGAAAGCGGAATCTTCGCACCAGCCACGAGAGCCTCCTTGCGGAAAGGGAAGTGATTAGAATGGAGAACGGTGGACGCGGCAAGAGAGTCGCCGCGTGCGCGACGAAACCCGAAGTGAGTTCGAAAAAAAGTTTGAAAAAGATGTTGCGGGAGTTGATTCCGCTTCGACGGGTGCTAATGTATGAACGTCTCACTAAGGCAGCACGACGATGGTGTCGGGTTGCTTGAGGCCGCGAAGGCTCTGGACGGTTAACGCCGACAGGGCCTTTTTTGTCGGGGGTATTCCCCGAAGAAGGTTCCCCCCCTCCTTCTTCACCCCCCGACACTAAACTTCTCTCTCAACCGTCCGGCCTCCCCTCCGGACGCTTCCCCAAAGTTGAGAGCCCTCAGCCGCGGATCCCCCCCCGTCCGCGGCTCTTTTTTTGCGCGGAGATGGGCAGAGGAAAATGCAAAAGGGTGAAGAGTAAAGGGTAAAGAGTAAAAGCTGCGCCCGATTTTTTTACTCTTTTCTCTTTTCTCTTTACCCTTCGGCGGATCGTCTGGTCTTTCAACTTTTCGCCGCGGCTTATAGGACGTGCCTTTGCTTTGGGGGCTCCCTGGCCGCGTTCTGCCCTCCGCCTTCTGCCACTTCCCGTTTGCCTTTGCCCCGAATGTATTGTCAGTTCGGGGTGCCATGAAGTTGAACACGCAAAAAGCGATCTATCTGGGTGTGCTGGGTCTGGCGGCGTTGGCGTTTGCCGCGGACCGGTGGGTGTTTTCACCTGCCACGGCTTCGGCGCAGCCTGCTGGCGCGGGCATTACGCATGTTGCGCCCAAGGTCGCTTTGGCCGGCCCGTCGCAGGATGGGCTCGCCGGGCTGGCTTCTCTTTCTTCGCGGCTGACAAAGGCCGCGGAGGCGGACGGGACGGATCCGGACCAGGTCAAGGACGCGTTTCGGCCGTCGGCGGTTTGGGTTGTGAAGGCGGTGGAGACGGCCAGGGGCAGCTCGGCGGCCGATCACTTCCGCGACCAGCACCACCTCCTGGCCGTGATGAGCGGCACGCGGGGCGGGATCGCAATCATCAATGGCAAGACCGTTCGCAAAGGACAGACGATTGACGGCTTTCGGCTGACCAGCGTGCGCGAGCGCTCGGCGGTGTTTGAGAACGCCGACGGGGCGGTCGAGCTTGCCCTGCCGAAGGGCACCGACGCTTCGACCGATAACGCGATCGTCCGCACCGCCGGCCCCGGCAGTGCGTGGGACGCACAGTAAGTCGCGGCAAATTGGCTATCCATCTCGGACAATCGGAATCAACGGATTTCATGGCCTTAAGTGGGCCGCTCCATCAGACGATGCTACTTACGACGAGGGGAGGAAAGATATTGGGAAACGCTGAAGGAGTAGCCTCATGAATCGTGCAAGCAAAAAGAAGCAAGACGCATTCAGCCTGATCGAGCTGGTGATCGTCGTGGTGATCATTGGCATCATCGCGGCCATCGCCATCCCCAAGATGAGCAAGGGCAGCGCGGGCGCGGCCGAAAGCGCGCTCGCCGGTGACATGAACCTTTGGCGCCAGGCCATGGACATGTACCAAACCGAGCACGGCGGCGTGTACCCCGATGTTACGAACGTCGTCAACCAGCTCACTCAATACACCAACTCCGACGGCACCGTGCAGGGTGCGAAGAACGCCGCGAACGGCGTGGTCTACGGCCCGTACATGCGGGCGATCCCCCCGCTTCCCGTTGGCCCGGCGACCGTGAAAGGCTCGACGGCGATTCTGGGCACCGCAGCCACGAACAACGGCTGGATCTACGACGGCAATGGCAACATCACCCCGAACACCGGCAGCAGCACGGACTCCAGCGGCAAGCTGTTCAACACCTACTAGCCCCCGAACCATCACTCTCGTCCAACCACCCGCCCGCTCCGCTTGATTGCGGGCGGGCGGGTTTGTTTTTGGCGCGGCCACGCGGGGGGAGGATTTGAGATTTCAAATTTGAGATTTCAGATGGAGAGCGGACCAAGCGCCTATCTCCTTCAATTTGCACTTTGCATTTTGCACTTT
>JAQGHH010000149.1 GCA_028288945.1 Phycisphaerales bacterium | reverse complement strand
GGGGCGGTGTAGACGTAGTAGCTGATCCCCTGCGCGCCGTACGCCGCGGTCGTGTAGAGCAGATAGCGGGTCTCGTCCGCCGTCGGCACTCGCACGGCCGGCTCCCACGCCGCGGCCTGGATGATGTTCGGGAAGGGCACGCCGGCTTCTTGCGAGGCCTTGCGGACCAGATCGAGGTTCAGGAAATACTCGTGCGTGTCGCCGGTCTTGTAGAACTGGTAATGGTCGTAGCTCACCAGCGCGGGCTTCACCGTGTCGAGATATTGCCGCAGGTATTCGCGATAGGCGGCGGCCGTGTCGCCCTTGGTGCCGAGCTGGTCGTTGGTGGCGTAGGTCGGGACCAGGTTGATGTAGGCCATGTGGGCCGGGTCTTTGTCCTTGAGGTGGGCGACCAGCTTCTCGAGTGCCGCGAAGGCGCCCGCGGCGGGCTCATCCGTGATGTAGTAGGAATAGAACGCCGGGTGGGTGCGGATGCGGTCGATCAGGGCGTCGAGGTTTTGTAGCTGTGCGGGACTGTCGAGGGACGCCGGGGCGAGCAGGGCGTCGTGCAGCATCCCGCGCAGGCTGTGCTTCTGGAGCAGCTCCAGGTCTTTCTCGCCGCACCAGACGACGTTGAAGCCGCCGTCGGCCATTTGCGTGGCCACGGCTTCGCTCATCGCCGGGCCGGCGTAGTACGTGACGATTGGCGTGCCGACTTTCCATGTGCTCTTCGCTTCAGGCGGTATCGATGGCGTGGCGTCGGCGGGGAATGCGAGGGGAGCGGCCGCGAGGATGGTGAATGCAACAAGCGCGAAGATCAACGACGAGTTTTTCATCAGCAATCCCTCCATTCCCTTCGGGTCTGGATGTCCGCGGCGGTTTAGAAGGGCATTCACAATCCTCGTGGCACGGGCGGCCCGCCCGTGTTTTGCCGCTATAGCGGCGGGTCCATGGGCGAGCCGCCCATGCCACGAAAGGTGACCGGATCACTTGCTGGGACGGCGCTCTCCTTCGTCCTATTTGCCTGTCTTCATTTCCAGTTCGACCGTGGAGATGGGACCGTCGACGCCGAATTGGTTGACCGTTTTTATTTCCAGGCGGTTGGCCCCATCACGAGGAACCCAGGCGAAGGTTTCGCGCTGTGCTGTCCACTCGCCGCGGTCCACGCGGATTAGATAGGTTTTGAAGTTGGGCGTCAGGGTTTTGAGTCGCACGCGGAGGGCGGGGCCTTCGAGAGTCAGCGTGACGGCGGCCTGGTTGATGGGGAAGTAGGGGTCGCGGGCGGGGTCGGCGGGGGTTGGTCGCTTGTGCCACTGTGTTCCGTCGCAGATTTTGTCGCGGGTGATGAACATGTTGCCCCAGTCGGAGCCGCGGTCGAGCAGGTCGGTGTTGGGGACGTAGCCGATGAAGGCGTAGACGTCGGTCGCGCCGGGGTCGAAGATCAGGTCGCCGAAGCCTGCGTAGCGGCCGCGGAGGACCGGCATGTCTGATTTGCGGTAGCGCTTGCGGTCCTTGTCCATCACGAACGTCACGTCCGTCCCGTCGTGGTAGAACCATTCCTGTCTGAACTCGTAGGCGCTCAGCGGCACGCCGTCCTTCTCCACGTACATCGCGAAGGTCGGATCGAATAGCAACCATTTGCGATATTGGTTGGACCAGATTTCAGAGGAGGTGTGTTCGGTCGAGCCTTGGCCGCGGTTGTCGGGGCGACGAAGGGCGAGGGGGCGGTCCACCCATCCGAGGCTGGCCGCCGCGGATACGAGCACGTCGCCGTATTGGGAGCAGAAGAAGGAGTGGCCCTCGTCGACGGCAGCCAGCACGCCCAGCGCCCCGCGGGCGGGCGAGGAGGGCTTGCCGAACTTCTTGAAGCGGTGGTTCACCCAATCCAGCAGGAGGACCTGACGGTCGAATTCCGTCTTGCCGGGCGCGATGACTTCGTCCAAATGGTAGCGGTCCCGCAGTTCTTTGAGCTTGGGGTTGTCGTACGAGTCGAACTTATATCGCTTCGTGTATTCGCTCTCGACATAGGGAAGGGTGTCGAGCTTGGTGACGACGCCTTCGCGGGCGATAAGAGTCACGGCGTCGTCCTGTTTGAGCGGCTGGCGGCTGTCGTCAGATGCGATCGCGGCACTGCCCGTCACGACAACCAGCGCGAGAAAAGTGATACGGCCGACCGATGCTTGGAATTTCATCACAGATCCTCCTTAACGATTATCTCCTGCTCATCAAGTTTCAACCAGTTTCAGCTTTAGTAGAAGTGCAAACCCCGCTACATTGCCCTCCCATGGACCCCAACATCGGCGTACCTGATTGGTCGAAACTTCCCGCCCCCCAGGACGATGGCGGCACCCGGCATCTGCCGGGCGCAATGCTCCCTTCCATCTGTTTGCCCGCGACTGATGGCACGACTGTCGATCTTTCCAAACTGCCTGGCCGCGTGGTCGTTTACGCATACCCGCGTACGGGGCGGCCCGGCGTTGCCAATCCTGACGGTTGGGACATGATCCCCGGCGCACGCGGCTGCACGCCGCAGACTTGTGCGTTTCGCGACCATTTTCACGACCTTCAGCGCCTCGGAGTCACCCGCGTGTTTGGGCTGTCGACGCAATCCGCCGCCGACCAGGTCGAGGCGGCGCAGCGCCTGCATCTGCCGTTTCCTCTTTTGTCGGATGAGCATTTGATGCTCACGCGGGCCATGAAATTGCCGACTTTCGGGGTGGCGGGAATGACGCTCCTGAAGCGTTTCACGTCGGTCGTCGATGGCGGGCGGATATCGCATGTCTTCTATCCAGTGTTCCCGCCGGACCGGAATGTGAGCGATGTGATTGGATGGCTGTCTGCCAATTCTTAGGCGCGCTGGGTGATGGGCGCGGGCTATCTCTTGTCCCATGGGTTTTCAACCCATGGTTCCGGTATCCCGGAACAGCCA
The DNA here is from genome assembly GCA_028288945.1 of Phycisphaerales bacterium. Taxonomy (GTDB): domain Bacteria; phylum Planctomycetota; class Phycisphaerae; order Tepidisphaerales; family Tepidisphaeraceae; genus RYN-428. Next base: position 5,949 of record JAQGHH010000149.1, on the reverse strand, counting down.
CGGGTTGAAAACCCGTGCCACGAAAAATCGCCCGCTCGCCCGGCGATTTCATTTGCACCACGTGAAGCGCACTCAATGTTCGATTAGGCTCGTGCGCATTCCATTCAATGAATCGATCGCGGAGGGTTCATGTCCATTAGGCACAACCGACGAGCGTTCCTTCAACTGAGCGCAGGCGCCGCCTTGGCCGCGTCTTCCGGCTGCACTTCGCACGCGCCCGGCGTCTCCGCAGCCAAAGAAAATCCGCCGCGCAAGCCAAACTTCGTCATCCTCTTCACCGACGACCAGGGCTACAGCGATCTCGGCTGCTTCGGCTCCAGGGATATCCGCACGCCGCGGCTTGACCGCATGGCGGCGGAGGGCGTGAAGCTCACGGACTTTTACTCACAACCATTGTGTACGCCCGCACGGGCCGCGCTTCTGACGGGTTGTTATCCGCCGCGGGTCGGGTACGGCGAAGGAGTTGAGTTCCCGCATTCTCACACCGGCCTTAATCCCGACGAGATCACCATCGCCCGCCTGCTCAAAGGCAGCGGCTACGCCACCGCCTGCATCGGCAAATGGCACCTGGGCGACGCGCCCAAATTCCTTCCCACGCGCCAGGGGTTCGACACGTATTTCGGCCTGCCTTACAGCAACGACATGGAGCCACTCGCGCTGATCCGCGGCGAGCAGACAGTCGAAGGCCCCGTCGATCAGGATTCGCTCACGCAGCGCTACACCGAGGAAGCGATCCGCTTCATCACCGCCAACAAGGATCGCCCGTTCCTGCTCTATCTTCCCTACGCGATGCCGCACGTTCCGCTGCACGCGTCGGCAAAATTCCGCGGCAAGTCCGCCCGCGGTCTTTATGGGGACGTGATCGAGGAGATCGACGCCAGCGCCGGCGAGATCCTCGACACGCTCAAGCGCCTCGGTCTCGACGAGCGGACGCTCGTCGTCTTCACCTCTGACAATGGCCCATGGACCGAGAAAGGCACCGCCGGCGGGAGTTCCGGCCCGCTGCGCGAAGGGAAGTTCATGATCTTCGAGGGAGGCGTGCGCGAGCCTTGCATCATGCGCTGGCCCGGACGTCTGCCCGCGGGGCAGACGTGCCCGGAGGTCGCCGCGACGATCGACCTGCTCCCAACCTTCGCCGCCTTGGCCGGCGCGGCGCTCCCGCGTGACCGCAAAATCGACGGCAAAAACCTCTTCCCCTTGCTCACCGGCCATGTCGCACAGTCGCCTCACGATCTCTTCTGCTATTTCAACGGCAAGCGCCTGGGCGCAGTCCGCCGCGGCCGATGGAAGCTCTTCCTCGGCCGCGGTACCGGCGAAACCCACGACGGCAAAAAGGATGACACCGCCCTCTACGACCTCCAGGCCGACATCGGCGAAACCCGCAACGTCGCCGGCGACCATCCTGACATCGTCAGTGAGCTGAAATCCGCGGCCGAAAAATTCGACGCCGAGTTCTCCAGGAGCCGCCGGCCGGTCGGGCATGTTTGAATGATGGCACCGTGGTCATCCACACGCTCGACCACCTGCTCACCCATCCCGCTTGAGGCCGCAGCTTCAGAACGGCTAAGCCACCCGCCGTGACCGGTCCGATGCATGCCGGCCGTATACACCCAGGCACCAGCCGCCGCACGGATCAATATTTTCAAATTTCAGGGTAGACCCCTAGGCTTGAGGGGGAAGAATATGAAAGGGGGTGGGAGTTGCCCCAAGGCCGGCGATTTCCAGAAAATGGGGCGGCCATTCCTACCCAACCTCCTGTCACGGACGGAAAAAATGATCGACGCTTTGGATGACCCGCCGCACTCGGAACCTTCCCACCGCCTCGCGACCATCGCCAGGCTTTCTCGCCAGCGCTGCACCACCATGTTCGAGACGATGGTGCAGGGCGTGGTCTACCGGAACCGCACCGGCCGCATCACCGCGGCCAACCCCGCGGCACTCAAAATACTGGGCCACGACACGGCCAATCAAATCCGCGGCCGCGTAACACTCGGGCCTCCCGGCCGCACCATTCACGAGGACGGCTCTCCATTCCCCGACGAGGAACACCCGGCCCCGGTCGCGCTGCGCGAAGGCCGCGTCGTCCGCGACGTCGTCATGGGCGTGCCCAGCCCGCGATCCAGCGGCTACGTCTGGCTGGTCGTCAGCGCCGTCCCCTTGTTCCGCCATAACAAGGGGCGTCCGTGCCAGGTCTATACCGTCTTCGAAGACGTCACCGAGCGCCGGCGCGCCCAGATGCTTAAGGCCGGCCAGGCCCGTGTGCTGGAATTGCTGGCGACCGGAAGGCCGCTCCAGGAAGTCCTGACCGCGCTCGTCGAGGTGATCGAACGTCAGTGCGAGGACGTGGTCGGCTCGGTGCTGCTGCTCGACGAGGACCTCAGGCACATCCGCCACGGGGCGGCCCCGAACCTTCCTCCCGCCTATTGCCGGGCTCTTGACGGAATCGAGATCGGCCCCAACGTCGCCTCCTGCGGGACGGCGATGCACTCGAAGCGGCCCGTCTGCGTCCACGACGTCCAGACCGACCCGCTTTGGGCCGACTACCGCGAAATCGCCGTAAAGCATGGGCTCAAGGCCTGCTGGTCGCGGCCCATCTTCTCCAGCGAAGGCCGCATCCTCGGGTCTTTCGCGCTCTACCCTTCCAAGCCGCGTGGACCGAGTTCGGCGGAAAGCCAGTTGATCGAAACCGCGGCCCACCTCGCAGGCGTCGCGATCGAACGCGTCCGATCCGAGGCCGCGCTACGGCGGGCAAAGGAAGCCGCCGAGGCGGCCAACCGGGCCAATGACGACTTCCTCGCCACCATCTCCCACGAGCTGCGCACTCCCCTGGGCGCCGTCCTACTCTGGGCCAAGCTGCTTGAATCCAACACCCTCAAGGGGGCTCAAAGGCGGGCCGCGCTGGGCACGATCATCCATTGCGCCCAGGAGCAGTCGCAGCTCGTCAATGACCTCCTCGACACCACCCGCATCCTCGAGGGCAAATTACGTGCGGACATGCGTACGATGAACCTGGCGCAGGTGATCGACTCGTCCGTGGACGCGCTGCGGCCGCACGCCCAGATAAAGGGCGTCGCGCTCTCGACGTCCGTCGCCGACGCCGTCATCAAGTGCGACCCCTCCCTGCTCCGGCAGGTCATGTCCAATCTCCTGTCCAACGCCATCAAATTCACCCCCACGGGCGGCCGCGTGCAGGTCATCCTCTCGCGCGGAGAAGATACCGCCCGGCTCGAAGTGATCGACACCGGAGAAGGCATCCCCCCGGAGTTTCTGCCGCACATGTTCAAGCGGTTTTCCCAGGCCGATCGATCCCTCACCCGCAAGCACGGCGGCTTGGGCCTGGGCCTCTCGATCGTCCGGCACATCGTCGACCTTCACGGGGGCACCGTCCGGGCGGACAGCCAAGGCGTGGGGCGCGGGGCGACCATCACCGTGCTGCTCCCGCTCGCAAAGGCCGGCATCGAGCAACACTCGCGGCCGCGGTGCACGAAGGCGGCAGACGCAGACACTGAAATCAAGTTGCAGGGAACATGAGTCGGAACGTCGAACCCCTGCCCACTTCCGATTCGAGCGACAGCTCCGCCCCCAGCAGTTTCGCGGCCTGCGACGCGATGGCCAGCCCGAGCCCGTGGCCCGTCTGGCCGTGCGGCTCGCCCCGGCGGAAAGCGCGGAAGATCTGCTCGCTCTCTTCGGGGCCGATGCCCGGTCCTTCGTCCGTCACCGCCAGCGCCCAGCGGGGCGTCTGCCCGTACGGCATGCGATATTCCGCATGGATGCGCACCGTCCCGGCCGACGAGTATTTGATCGCGTTGCCCAACAAGTTCCGCAGCACGATCGCAACCAGCGCATGATCGCTGACCACTTGCGCGTCGGGACTCACGTCGACGACGAGGTTCAGCCCCTTGCTCGCGGCTTCCTCCGAAGCAAAGCGGGCCTGGACGGCTGCGACGTCCTGAAGGCAGACGGGCTTCCCCTCGGGCCTGATGCCCGTGTTCCGCAGGCGCTCGTATTCCTGGAGGTGGCGCATGCCCGCCGCGGTCTCCCGGATCGCCTCCTGCATTTCATCGAGGCACGCGACGTCCTCGACATATTCGGGCGACTGCGCGAGCCGGTCGCGGAGCACCCGCAACTGCAACCCCATGGCATTGAGGTTGTTGTTCATCTCGTGCGCGAAGAACGAAATATGCTTCAGCTCCGCCTCGGCCTCGCTTCTGGATTCGTCTTTCTCGCAATCGCAGAACGCGAGCACCTCCTGCTGCACGACCAGGTCCATGGCGGCGTTCAGCGCGACGCTCTCGGCCACGAGCATCGGCCTGCACAGCGCGCTGCCGACGTGCTCGATCACCGCCCGCCGGAGCAGGCGGTCCTCCGCCAGCAGGTCGCGCATCAGGTACTTCTGCCGGTATCGCGATGAGCCCAGCGAGGGGGTCCCGTGCGCCGTGACGGAATGTTCCCTGGCCGAGGCGGTCTCGAACGTGTCGGCCATTTGCCCGAGGATCTCGGGCAGGTTGTCGCGCAACTCCGAGAGTTCCAGCCCTGCCGCCGGGCTCGGGACGGCCCGCCGAACCAGCCCCTCCCAGCTCTGCACAATACGATCCGACCGCAACCGCACGGCGGTCGCCAGCTCGGGGTAGGTTTCCTCGATCACTTGTAGTCTGTCCGTTCGCATGGGTTTCCTTTCCAACCGCCAGCGGTCGAGGGTGAAATCTTCAACGTCGATGAATTCCCCTGGTTCGCCCTGCGTTTACTGTGAATACGACTGTTACAAGTTACGGTTTTGAGTCAAGACGTGCGTACGGTGAGCGGGCATCGGAAAAGCCGAGCATGGCAGGTGTCTGGATGAAGTGACCGCAGGCGCGCGGCCCAATCCATGCGCAAACGCCGTCGATCAGTCCGCAGGGCGCGCCGCGCCATGCGGACATTCGCCGCCATCGCCAAGGGAATCAGCCAACGGCCATGCGCCAAAGGCGGAATTTGAGAAATGTGCCCAAAAAGTGCGGGTTCGAGGGCCCAATCCGAATCCGCGCTCGCCCCAGTCTGTTCAAGAACCCGCGGGCCAGCCCGACCTCCGCAGCGGCCAAGCCTTCACTTCACGCCGCGGACTCGTCAATTCCTGTCGCTTTTCGCTATCATGTTGAGATACTTGAACTACCGCAGGAGATTGCCATGCCCGAAGTTGCCTACGACGTTACGCCCCGCACGGATGAGGCCCAGGACCGTCATGGCCGGGCTGATGACGGTCCGCCGCCCGCCGTGCCCGGCCAGCGCCTCGTTTCCCTCGACGCCTTGCGCGGCTTTGACATGTTCTGGATCATTGGGATCGACACGATCATCGAGCTTCTGGCGAAGCGGCCGGGGGCGGACGGTGCGGGCCCGATCGCCCGGTCGCTGCGGTTTGTGGCGGCGCAGTTGCAGCATAAGCAGTGGGAGGGGATCGCGTTCGAGGACCTGATTTTCCCGCTGTTTGTTTTTATCGTGGGGGTGTCGCTGGTTTTTTCGCTTTCCAAGGCGCTCAGGCAGCAGACCACGCCGCGGGTCGTTTTGCGGATCGTCTCGCGGGCGGCATTGCTCTACCTGCTCGGTCTCATGGTCTATAACGGGTTCGACCAGCCGATCCACGCGTTCGCCGGGCAATCGCGTGAGGGGCCCAATGCGATGCACGCCGTACGGTGGATGGGGGTGCTACAGCGGATCGCGATCTGTTACTGCGCCGCGGCGTTGCTGTTCTGCGCGTTTCGGCCGCGGGTGCTGGTGATTGTTACGATTGCACTGCTCGTGGGGTACTGGCTGCTCATGGCGTACGTGAAGGTGCCGGGAGTGGGAAGGGGATCGTTCGCCGAGGGGGCGAACCTGGCCAACTATCTCGATCAACGGTTCCTCGGCGGGTACAAGTGGGACGGCGACCACGACCCCGAAGGCTATCTCAGCACGCTCCCGGCCATCGCCACCTGC
>JAQGHH010000144.1 GCA_028288945.1 Phycisphaerales bacterium | reverse complement strand
CGACGTCGGCCTTGCCTTCGATGATCGGGAGGAGCAGCTTGGGGTAGTCTGCCGGGTCATACTCAAGGTCGGCGTCCTGTACAAGGACGATGTCGCCGGTGGCGAGCTTGAAGCCGTCGCGGAGGGCCGCGCCTTTGCCCTGGTTGACGGGCTTGTGGACGATCTTGAAATCGACGCCGGGAAACACGGTAGGCAGTTCATCCAGTCGGGCGGCGGTGGCATCCTTCGAGCAGTCGTTTACGCAGACGATTTCGCTGGTGATGTTCGGAAGCAGCGGCGCTTCAATCACCCGGCGGACGAGTTCCTGGATCGTGCCCCCTTCGTTGTAGACGGGGATGACGATTGAGAGTTTGACCGGCGCGCCCGCCGGGGCGGGCCGGCCGAGCGGCTGATCCGACATGCGTGTCTCTCCCGATTCAGTGCGTCCCCTGAGCCGCCAGCCAGCGCTCGGCGTCGAGGGCCGCCTTGCACCCCATGCCCGCGGCGGTGATGGCCTGCTTATAAATGGGGTCCGCGACGTCGCCCGCGGCGAAAACGCCTTCCACGCTCGTCGTCGTCCGGAACGGGTCCTTGAGCACGATGAACCCCTTGGAGTCCGTCTCCAACTGGCCCTTGAGGAATTGCGTGTTGGGCGTGTGGCCGATCGCGACGAACATGCCCGCGGCATGGAGGGTGGACGTTTCGCCGGTCTTGAGGTTCTTCACGCGCACGCCGGTCATGGTCGGGATGTTGTCGCCGAAGGGAGTGGAGATGGTTTCGCCCAGGACTTCTTCGACCGTGGAGTCCCAGACGGGCTTGACCTTCGGGTTTTCCAAAAGGCGCTTGGCCATGATCGGGCTGGCGCGGGTCATCGTGTCGCGGCGGTGGACGAGGTAGACGTTGCTGGCGTACTTCGTGAGGTAGTTGCCCTCTTCGCTGGCCGAATCCCCCCCGCCGACCACGACGAGCGGCTGGTTGCGGAACCGTGGCAACGCCCCGTCGCATACGGCGCACGCCGAGACGCCATAGTTCTTGTACCGGCTCTCCGATTCCAGGCCGAGGTAGTTGGCGCTGGCGCCGGTGGCGACGATCAGGGAATGCGTTTCAACGGTTTCGCCCGCCGAGTCTTTCAGGAGGAACGGCCGGCGCGACAGGTCGGCGGCGACGATGTCTTCGGTGACGATGCGCGCGCCGTACTTCGCGGCCTGCTCGCGCATCCGGATCATCAGCTCGGGGCCCTGGATTCCGTCGGGGAAGCCGGGGAAGTTTTCGATTTCGGTCGTGAGGTTGAGCTGGCCGAGCGGGAGCGTGCCGCGGAGGCGGTTTTCCTCGGTAATGCCCCCTTCGTAGACGAGGGGATCGAGGCAGGCGCGGGCGGCGTAGATTGCGGCCGTCCACGATGCGGGGCCCGAACCAATGATTACAAGTTTTTCAGCCATGCTTCGTCCCAGGCAAAATAAGCCCGCGCGTCGCCCGACAGCGCGTGTTGCACCCTCAGCCGATGCGAGGGGAGCAGATCCGGAAGCGCGTCCGGGCGGAAGTAGCGCACTTCCAACGATTCATCGTCCGCGATCTTCAGTTCCCCGCCGACCGGCCGGCAGAGGAACGTGGCGGCGGAGTAGAGCACCTCGTCGCCGTTCGAATACTTCACCACCGGGTCCGCGTAAACGCCCACGAGCCGCTCGGGGCGCACGACGAGGCCGGTTTCCTCGTACGCCTCGCGAACGGCCGCCTTGGCCGGCTCCTCGCCCGGATCGGGCGCGCCGCCAATGACGTACCATTTCCCATCGTCCGCCGAGCGGTGCAGCAGCACTTCGCCGCGGTCGTTGACGATGATGGCCGAGACGCCGGGCATCATCAGCCGATGCGTGCCGACCATCTGGCGAACCTTCTTTAGGTATTCAGATATCGGCATCACGTATCCGTTCAGGTCAGACGTCGCCGAAAGGCACGAACGACAAATCCGAAATCCGAATCCCCGAAACCCGAATCAAATCCGAATGACGAAATCCGAATTCCGAAGGGAAGACTTTGCCGCGAAGGCGCGAAGAAGCGAAGGAGGACGAAGAAGAATTTGGAATGTTGATCAGAGACATCTCGCGCCTTCCCGTCACTTTCATTTTTCACTTCGCTTTTCTTCGTTCCTTCGCGCCTTCGCGGCTAATCCGCTTTCTTCGGATTTCGTCATTCGGATTTACTTCTTGTCCTCTTTCATGCCTTTCACGGACCTCTTTTCCAACGACCAATTCTAGGCCATCGCGGCGACAACTGCATCGCCCACCTGCGACGTTGTGGCGGTTCCGCCCAGGTCGCGGGTGTGGTTTTTGGGATCGGCCACGACGGCCTGGCAGGCGCGGTTGATCGATTTGGCGGCCTCGTGCTGGCCGAGGAAATCGAGCAGCATCGCCACCGACAGGAACGTGGCAATGGGGTTGGCGAACCCTTTGCCGGCGATGTCGGGGGCGCTGCCGTGGACGGGCTCGAACATGCTCGCGGTTTGCCGGGTCGGGTTGAGGTTGCCGCTGGCGGCCATGCCCATGCCGCCCTGAATGGCGGCGCCCAGGTCGGTGATGATGTCGCCGAACATATTGGTCGTCACGATCACGTCGTAAATCTGCGGCTTGGTCACCATGTACATGGTGCAGGCATCGACGTGATGGTAATCGGTGGCGATGCCGGGGTAATCCGCCTGCACTTCATCAAACGCCCGCTGCCAGAGGTTGTGGGCGAAGCGCAGCACGTTGGTCTTGGCGACCAGGGTGACCTTCTTGCGGTTGAACTGCTTGGCATATTCAAAGGCGTAGCGGATGGCGCGCTCGACGCCGCGGCGGGTGGTCACTTCGATCTGGTTGGCCACTTCGTGAGGAGTGTTCTTGTAGAGGAACCCGCCGTTCTGGCAATAGAGGCC
>JAQGHH010000133.1 GCA_028288945.1 Phycisphaerales bacterium | reverse complement strand
CCCAAATAGAGGCGGGCGAAGATCACGAAGACCACCAGCGTGATGACTTCCTGAATGATCTTCAGTTGTCCCGGTGAGAAGCCGGACTTGAAGCCAAGACGGTTGGCGGGCACCTGGAAACAGTATTCAAAGAACGCGATGAGCCAGCTCACCAGGATCACCAGCGCGAGCGGCTTGTTCCCGAACTTGAGATGGCCATACCAGGCGAAGGTCATGAACACGTTGGATATCGTCAGCAGGATCACTGTTTTCACGTCTTGGGGCCTTTCGCGATTTATGCCGACGGGCGCGTCGGGAAGAAAATTTCGTAGCCTTGTTGGAACTGCTCCACGAACCCGGCAGGGAGAATCGGGAGCTGCGAGGCGTAGAGCGCGATCGCCCGGTCTTTGCGCTCTTGCGCCGCGCGAACATCGAGCCGCAGCGCGCCGGCAAGGTCTTCCGGGCGCATCGACGTGCGGCAGGGGCCCTTCCAGATCAGCCAGATGGGATATTGGTAGACACCGACGGGCACCCCTGATTCGCCGACGGCCGAATCGACGAGGCGATAGGCGGCTTCGTGGTCAGGGTGGCGGTCGGTGCGGTGGTTCACGTACAGCTCCTGCGGGCGGAATGTTTTCAGCAGGTCGGCGAGCTGCGCGACGGCTTGGTTGCGTCGCGCTTCGTCGAGTTGTTGCAGGCCCTGGTCGGGGAGGTCGAGGAAATGAACGTCTTCGGAAGTGACGCCGAGGATGTTGATCGCCTGGAGAGCTTCGCGCTTGCGGGTTTGTGCGAGATGTTCGATGTCGGTGCCGGGGACGCTGCCGTGGGACTGGCGGCCGTCAGTGACGATGACGATTTTGACGGGTACGCCGGCGTCGCGCTTCAGCGCGATCAGGCCGCCGCAGCCGAAGGTTTCGTCGTCGTGGTGGGGGGCTATGATGAGGGCTGGCCTGGTGGTGAGCTGCGTGGGGCGGCTGGCTTCGTGCATCATCCAGCGGTGGATGCGCGGCGCCTGCCAGTCGCGAATGGGGCGCAGGACCGGGGCGAGGAAGCGCTGGAGTCGGTGGCCGATGGTCCGCCGACCGGGTCGGGGGGAAGTCGCGGGGCTTTGCGTCATGTTCTGATGGGTGATTAGTTCGGTTTGATGTTCGGGCGGCCGGGCGGCGCACCCTGCGCTTTGCCCGCGGCTCGTTTGAAGGTCAAGGCCCCCAGGCTGCGCCACGCGGCGAAGTTGGCGGGGCGGGCGAGACACGCCTGGAGCCCCAGCCGCATCGCGGCGAGCTTCCGGCCACTACGGTGCTTTTCCCACGACGCGCCCAGCAAAAGATTCTGCGTGGTGGCGGATGAATCTCGCGGCGCGGTGTCGGCGGTGGGGGGCGCGGGGGGATGGCCCAGATCGAGGTCGTCCTTCCCTTGTGACAGGCGTTGCGCTTGAAATTTCCGCGCGGTCGCGTCGAAGAACGCGCGCTGGGCGCTGGGCTGGCTATGGGTCGTCGAGGTGTCGTGCAGGCGGTAGTGGTAGGCCATCCGGGCTTCGTACCAGACGCGCGAGCGCTCGCCGATGCGGAGCTGGAGGTCGATGTCCTCCGCCGTGACGAAATACCGCCGGAAGCCGCCGACCGCGCGGAGCAGCTCGGCGCGCACGGCCCACGTGCACAGGCTGCTGCGCGTGACGCCGCGGCGGAGCTCATCCGTGATTTCTTCGGTGCGGTAGGAGCCATTCATGTCGGCGACGAACTTGCCCCTGGGGGTCATGGCCCACATGCTGCCGCAGGTCGCGCCGAATTCCGGGCGCTGTTCGAGAAACTGCACCTGTTCCTTGAGACGGTCGGGCGGGAACAAATCATCGGCGTCGCACCTGCAAAGCAATCGCCCGCGCGACGCGGCAAAGCCGGTGTTCAGCGCGTCGGAAATCCCGCGGCCCTGGCACGGGATCACGCGGGCACGCCCGTCGCCCGCGGCGGCCACGATTTCGGCGAGGCCGGGGACGCCCGGGGCATCGTCCACCAGAATGACTTCAAGCCCGGCGAGGCTCTGGCGCAGCACGCTCTGGAGCGCTTCGCCCAGAAATGTGCGCACCCTGGCGACGGGCATGACAACCGAAACGACCGGCGAATCGACCATACGCGGGCTACTCCCAAAGGGCATCGTGGCTGGCCCGGGTTAAGCTTAGCATGGCCGCCCGCCTGCCAAAAGCCGGGACCCATGCGCAACGTGGGCGCCGGCCGGCTGCAAATCAGAGGGCCGCTATTTCAGCAGGGGGGCGATCAGCTTCGTCCACAGCTCGTAACCCTTGCGGTTCATGTGGAGCATGTCGGGGCCGAAGAGCTCGGGGCGGGGTTTGCCGTCTGCGTCGAGCATGGGGGTGAAGACGTCGACGTAGTAGAGGTCTTTGCCTTCCTTCGCGTATGCCTCGACGAGGCGGTTGGATTCGCGGGCTTTCTCCAGCAGCTTGGCGCGGGAGGGGCTGGGTTTGATGGCGAGAAAATAGATGGCGACCTGCGGCTGCGAGCCGCGGACTTTTTCGACGAATGCTTTGAAATCGGCCAGCACCTGCCCGGGCGTGCGGCCCGCGGCCAGGTCATTGTCGCCCGCGTAAAGAAAGATGCGCTTGGCGTGATAGGGGAGCACGATGCGGTCGGCGTAGCGCGTGCTGTCGGCGATCTGCGACCCACCGAAGCCGCGGTTGATGACGGGCACGCCGGGGAAATCCTCGGCGAGCGTTTTCCAGAACCGGATGCTGGAAGACCCGACGAAAAGATTCGCCTCGCCCGGCGGGGCGTGGTCACGGTCGGCCTTCTCGAAAGCGGCAATCTCATTCTCAAACGGTGCGGGCTTTGGATCGTCAGCACGGATGACCGCTGCCGAAAGCCACAGACAAAGGAGGGCGAATGTGAAGCGGATGCGGATATTCATATTTATGGGCGTTTCGGGGGGAACTATTGCCACAGATGGGGACCGATGGACAGTGATGATTCTGACGAGTGATGAGTGAAACGTGGCAAAGCGGATTCGGCCGAGCTCCTTGTCACGTTTCACTCGTCACTCATCACGGCTCCCCATCACTTGTCCGCCTGGTACAGCGGCAGATATCGGTACGGGACGCACAGGGCCAGGCAGGCCATCGCGGAGCGGTAGGCGGGGCCGGCGTCTTGTTCCTGGCCGGCGCCGCCGGCGAAGGTGCCGTCGGGCTGTTGCTGGGCGAGTAGCGTGTCGCGGAGCTTGGGGTAGAGGGTGTCCCAGTACTTGCCGCCGAGCTGGTTGAGGGCCTGGGCGCAGTAGTAGACACCGTAGTAGTAGAACTCCATGCCGGGGTTGTCGGGCGGATTTTTGATGAGGTAATCGCCGCCGGCGAGGGATTCCTTGGGGTGTTCGCCGGCGGCCAGATTGGGGTCGAGCCCGCGGAGCAGCTCGAGCATGAGGGTGCCGGTTCCGGTGCGGGCCTGGTTGGGGCCCTGGCCGGGCTGGTAGCCGAAGCCGCCCCCCTGGCTATCCGGGCAGGCACTGCGGCGGATGTACTCGCGCGCATCCTCCAGCGCCTGCCGGGGAATGGCTGCCCCGCAATTGGCCGCCCCGCGCAGGGCCATGAGCTGCCAGCCGGTGACGGACATGTCCGAGTCGGGCGCGTTGACCTGGTAGCGCCATCCGCCCTTGTACTGGTTGCCGTTCTTGGGGGCCTTCTGGGCGGCGAGGATCAGTTGCGAGCTCTTGGCCAGTGCCTTATCGATCTTCGCCCGGCGGGCGTCGTCGACCATTCCATACACCTCGGCGAGCATTACGGTGCTGATGCCGTGCTCGTACATGACGTGGTTCCCGCCCTGCGAGCGCGAGAGCAGGCCGGTCTCCTGCTGGCTTTCGATGACGTAATCGATGCTCTTGTAGAGCACGTCGCCGAAGGGCCCCTGGCCCGGGACGTGGCCGCGGGAGAGGAACGCCATGACGCTCAGCGAAGGCACGGCAGTCGTGCC
>JAQGHH010000120.1 GCA_028288945.1 Phycisphaerales bacterium | reverse complement strand
CGATGTTCGCATCGAAAGGGCTGCTCGCCTGGGAGTCTCCGGCAATGTAGACGGCGTTGGCGTTGTTCCGATCGGCAATGAGCGCGAAGTTGTTGGCCTGATTGTTACCCGGATGGACGACGACGTTGCCGCCGATCTGCGTCCAGTTGCCGCCCGCGTTCGTGGAACGGAATACGACCGTGGGGTCGTTGCTCTTGGGCGGGCTTGCGGGGGCCGGATAAACGAACCCGGCGTACACCGCATTGATCCCACCACTGTTGTAAATCGAAAGCCTGGCGTTGATCGATCCGGCAACCCCTGGGTTCCCGCTCGAGTCCTTTAGCCCCGTGTTGACGGGGACCCACTGCGCGCCTCGATTGTTGGTGCTTCGGTAAATGCCTAGGTTGGGGATCGCGACGTAGAACTGATTTGCATTTGCGGGGTCGACGATGAGCTGCGAAGGCGCCGCGCCGACGGGCAGTCCCGCCGCGGCAGTGGCGGAGAGGTTGGTGAAACTGTTCCCGCCGTTGTTGCTGCGCCAGGTTCCGCCCTGCGTTGCAACAAGGATGACCTGCTGGTTGGTTGTCGGATCGATCTGCGTGGTGGGGACGATGCTTTCGACGTTTTGCCCGCTCAGCGAGCCTACCGCCATCGGGGCCCAGGTGCCGCCGCCGTTGGTCGTCTTGAGCAGGCCAAGTGGGGCTTCACCGTCGCCGGCGCCATTGCTGAACTGTCCGAAGCCTGCCCAAAGCGTCTTGTTGGTTGGATCGGTGGGGTCGAACGCGATGGCCCCGAACGAGAGGGAGGGAAAGCGGTCGGTGAGCGGCGTCCAGGCCGGCTTCCCCTCGCTGAAGGTGTCGGTGGCAAGTGCGTTGTGCGTGACCCAGATGCCGCCGTTGATGGTCGCGGCGAAGACCGTGTTCGGGTCCGTGGGACTGGCGACAATCGCGTTGACCGCGCCGGAGACAGGGCTGTGCTGGTCGGGAATGATGGTGTTCCCGTTCTCCAGCACGGGTTCCGAGATGGTGGTCCACTCGGGCAGTCCGGTGAATCCCGGGATGCTCAGCAGCCGCCGGGGTTCCAGCTCTTCGCAACGGAACCGTAGCGGGATGCGCGGCCTGGTGGGTTTATTCTGACGTGAATGCGCACCATTCTTATCCGAGCGCCGGGCGCGCCCCTTGCGATTCGCCTTGGACATTTTCTCGCCTCCTGGCCCTCAATGTTGCCGATGGGTCGTCGGCGCGAATTGCCGCCGAGCCCCGTTGCCCCATGTCACCTGAGTCGCGCGGAAAGAGTGGCAGGAATGTGCGTACATTCCGCGCGGGATCTGCTTTCGTTGGCGGTTACGATTCGCGTTCGTTCCCCGAATACCTAAGGGCCGAATCGGATCGATCAACGCGGTAGTTACGTCCGAGTTCTGGTTCGCGTGGCCGAGAGGCAACGGGAGTGAAAAGAGCAGAGGCGCGAAATGATGAACATCTCACCCGCCACCCACATCCCGCGATGCGTTCAATCCCAATGCATTCGCGGAGAATAGCTCAAACTTGCGCTCGCAAGTCTAAACTTGCGGTCCAGAAAATGCAAGCGATAACCGGCAAGAGCACGCAGCGATTCGCCCGCCTTCCCCCACCGCACATCGCCCGTCGCACCAATCCAATATTCTTGCATTGCTGAGGCCGCTTGATGCTACGGTGCGACAAATTGGAACTGGCCCCACAAGTTTGGCGTAAGCATCGCCTCAGATGGAACGTCCGCCGTGATTCCGGTTGCCTTGTTGCTCCAATAGACGCGCTGCAGGGTTTGGAACCCGTCGCCGCGAAGGACGCCGACGTCTCCACGAAGCGTTTGCCCCGGCTCGGGGCGCAGCCCGAGGACGGAAAGCGGGATCGAGAACTCGAAGTCGCCCTCCGTCGCCGCAAATTGCACATCCGCGCTCACGTCCTGAACCTGATCGATCCTGATCGTCCGCCAAGGCGAAGAGAACGGCACCGGGTTTTTCGAGTCCGGCGCCACCGGCCGATACAGCACCGCCATCGGCTTGCCTTTCACCATCGTGACGAGCAGCCGCAGGTCGCCCGCCACAGGTTCCGTCCGACCGGCAGGCGCGTGCGGATCGACGCCGATCATCAAGTCCAGCGCGCCGCCCGTCTTGAACGGCGCATTGGGCATCGCCCCGGAGTTCTTCAACAAGTCCGGCTCGCCGGTGCGGAACGCCGCATAGAGGCGATCACCGGCGACGGCCAGCGCCGCGCTCACGTCATACGGCTTGGACTTGCTGTCGAAAAAAGCCGCCACCCCCCGGCGGTCCACCGTCACCCACGACGCGCCCGCCCAATCGTCGAGCTTTCCGTCGACCCGCGGCGGAGCGGACCGCACCGCCATCTTCAGTGTCTGCTGCCCTTGCAGCTTCTGCCGATCGGCTTCCTGCGCGAGCACGTATTGCTGCGACTTGGCCAGGTTATCGTCCGTCAGGCGCAGAGCGGTGGGCGGCAGTCGGCGGATCGTTTCAAGCCCGTCGAGACGAACGAGGCTCGATCGCCCGCCGTCAACGAGATACACCTTGCCGTCATTCGCCTGCGTGATGCCCGGCCAGAAGTTCTCATCGTGCAACGTCAGGTCATTGAGCAACATGCCGCGCCTCGCGACCGGCATCGACCAGGACCGCCCCTCACGCACGTCATGGAACAGCGTCGCTACGAACAGCCCGTCGTCGGTGAAGAGGTACATATTCCCCTGGTTCCCATTGACGCACCAAAGCGGCCCGGCGTCGCTCCCGGGCGGCGCGATGAACGAGCCGAGCAGGCGCGTGGTGCCGATTAATTCCCCCGGCCGATCGGGCGCGGGCGACTCGTGTGACGCGTGCAGCCCCGGCCAAACGCTCGGGTACGACCACCGCGGCTCCCCTTTGAATACGCCGCACAGCGACTGCGGCGCGAAGGGCTTGGGGGCAACCGTCAGGACAGTCCAGCCGTCGGGGTTCGCCAACGCCTGATCGCCTCCAGAGCTGACGGGCCCTTGCACGTCGCTCGCCAAAACCTGGCCGGCCACCAGGTCATAGACCGGCACACCCGCGAGGGTAAACCTTTGCGGCACGTAACGCATCGAGCGGCCGTCCACGCGCGATTCAACGAACGCGAGATCCGGCATGACCGTGACCCCGCCCGTCTGCGCCTTGAGGAAGGTGACTTCTTCGGGCTGCACGTGTCCGTCTTCATTCAGGTCGGACCAGACGAACAGCGATTGGTTCGACCCATGCTGGCCGGCCGGATCGACGCCCTCGGGCCAGCGCGCCCGGAACGGTGCGGTCTTCAGGAGCGACCAGTCATTCGCCCGGCCAAGCGCCGCGACCAGGACGGCAACGCCATCGCGTTCGAGCCACAACATCGCGATAGGCGACCCGCCGGTCGGATTGCTGTTGAAGCAGTTGGTGAAATACCGACGCCCCTGCACATGGATCGGATCCTGCGGCTGACCCTCCACGGCATGTCCGTCCGGCAGTTTCAAGTCGTCGGGCCCCGGCCGGTACAGCACGTCCACAAGCCGGCTGGTTCCCTTGTCCCAATCGAGACGAAATTCCATGCCGTGGAAGTAGAAGCGGGTTTTGTCGGCGGGATCGAGCTTGCCGCCGCCCCCGTATTCAGACGGGCCATAGAACGCATCCACCCATTTCCCGTCCAACGTCCACACGCTCACCCGCTTGGGCTGAAAATCCTCCTCTGTCACCCACAGATGATGCTCGGAATCGATCGTGAGCCCCTTCGGGTTATTCATTCGAGTCGGGTCGTACGGCCCGGCCTTCGGGACGCCTGCGGTTCCGATCGTGCGAAAGAGCTTTCCATCGGGCGAAAAAACCTTCACCTGATGGCTGTGCCCGCGGTCGGTGATGTAGAGATTGCCGGCGTCGTCCAGCGCGATCTGTTGAGGCTCTTCCAGCCCGCCCGCGATCACGACCTGCGGCTCGACAAGCACGGCGGGATTGTTCGCGTCGAGTACATACCTCAGTAGCCGCTTACCCGAGAACACCAGCAGGCGGCCGTCGGCGTCGAACGCCACGCCGCCGGGCGAATCGAGATGAGCCGTACCGAGTTCCTTGTGATGCGGCACATCGACGAACAGCAGCGTGCTTTGCACCGGGATGCTCGCAACCAGCAGCCCGTCGCGCACCGCCAGCCCGGCCAGGCCCGCCTCGTCCGGCTTCAACTTAGCCGGGAACTTTCGACTCGGCTTCAGAACCATCAAGTCCTGACCGTTAAGGAATGGGCGGTCGGATTCAGGGAGCTTCTTCGGATCGGCGACGAGTGCGGTGAGCCGCAGCTCATCCTCCCACGCCGCCCCGACGTACGCGTATATCCCTGGCGACGGCTTGGTTCCGCAATCGCGTGCGAGAAACGGCGCGCCGGTCCAGTTACCGCCGATCCATCCGCGACCGCCCACCTTTTTTCCGGACAGATCGGCCCACGACAGCCCGCTGCCGCCCTCCGTGACGTAGCTGCCGAGAAATACGAGCGGCTTGCCGCCGGGCGCGCGATCCGCCGGGACAAAAAGTGCGGCGCTCGGCGGAGTGTGATTGGCGAGCCAGCCGCCGGTCGTGTCGGCGGTTTCCCAGGCCGGGTCGCCATGGGTGTACACCGGGAATTCGTAGCGCAGCTCGATGGGCTTGCGGAACAGGCCGCGGACGCGGTACTCGCCCGGTGGCACGAATTTTCCGGGGACGTGATAAATCCCGTGCCGGGCCGCCTCCGGATCTCGGCCCAAATCATCGGCGGCGTCCCACCACGCCACGTTGTCTCCCGCGGGGAAGGGCGTCTCGCTGACGAGGTTTCTCACGCGCCGGCCGCCCGTGTCCTCAATAACCAGCGTGACCAACCCTGGCGCGTCGAGATGGAACTGGATCGGGATCGGCGGATGAGTCGCCGCGGCAGTCACCGGCATCCCGACGCCGGCCGGGTCCGCATCGCCCAGCGATCGCAGCGCGAGCAACTCGCCGAGCCATACGCGCTTGCCGCCACGGGTGTTTCCTTTGAGGTGAGGGTGATCTTCAACGGCCGCGTGCGTGATCCGCAGCCGCACCGCGCGCGTTGTGACAGGCTGTGCGAAACCGATCCAGTTAACGCCGAGGGCGCGCGGGTACTGTGATTCCAATTTGTCGGGCGAGGCGACCGTCTTCCAATCCGAGTCGGCCGCTTCGCGCGGGTGCCGCCCGGCGGGACCCGTATAAACCTGTGCATCCGCCGCGGAAAATCCGGCCCACAGCGCGCCCAATCCGTCAAGCGGGACGGGCTTGCTCCACACGAGCATCACCCACTCCGGATGCTCTGCGGACACGACCTGTGAAGCACCCTCCGCGCCGTTGTCCCAGGTATTCCACGTGCCGTTGTTGGTGCCGTCGTTGATCTTTGGGGCCTTCTCAACGTCGGCCGAGGCGACCGCGATCGCCTCCGGCGCGATGTTGGCCAGCCTTTCCGAAAGCACGAACGCGCCGCCGAGCCACCCGGCATACGATCTCTCCGTCGGCTCGGCGACGTGGGTAAAGCGCAGCGCCCGCGTGCCGGTGCCCGGCGGCAGGACCCACACCGCATACTCTTCAGCCCCGACCTCCGTATCAGATACGCGGCCGGCGACCAGCCGCTGCGCCGCGGTCCACTGAGAATCATCGTCGAGCTTCCCCGGATAGGCGGCATCGGCCTTTAGCACCGAGAGCCGCCCGCCGCCGCGCACGAGCACCGCCCCCCGCTTCACTGGCTCTTTGAACCCGATCCGCAAGTGCCGCGGGCCGGACATTTTCGATTCGCCAAACCGCACCCCGTCCCACTCCGGCGGCGTCCGATCCGTCCATACCACGTGCCGCGGCCCATTCGACGTCGTCACCGCAGTTTCCGCCCCGTCCACCCACTGCCCGAAAGCGGCCGGGTCAAGCAAATCGGGCCGGATCGGCGTCTGTAACTGCGAGCCGTGGGCCCATCGTGCGAGACCCAGGAGCATGGCGAATGCCGCGAACTTCAGAATAAGTCTCATTGGTGCCGTTACCCCTACGCCAGCCATTGTGTTGCCAGACTTGGCCCGTCGGGGATAAACAGAACGGGACGGATCCCCCGAACTTCTCGTTTTCTCTGTCCGCCGGAACCCGATTTCGGCGCCATCCTGATTCCATCCAAACCGTAAGGCATCAAAGAAATCCGCGTTAGCCGCGGGTTGCCCTTCGCAGAATTCAGTAAGATCATTCAGCAACGTCAAAAACTTTGTGCATGCGCGGCGCGCGATTCACGGAGTTGCAAGGTAGAAGGATTATGATGCCGACCCTCACGACGCGCTGCGGGCCCTTGACCTTCTCCGGACATCCGGGCGTTCGTCGCGGCCTATTCATCCTTTGCTCGCTGTTGTCGTGCGTGTGCCTGCCTTCCCGGACTCAAGCCGCGGCACCAGCCGAAACATCGAGCCAAACCAACGCTTACGTCACCCAGGTCCTGCCATTGCTCCAGCAGTATTGCATCGGGTGTCATTCCACGGAGAAGCACAAGGGCAGCCTCGACCTGGAGCGGTTCGGCACGCTTTCCCAGGTCCGAAGGGACGTCAAGCCCTGGCAGGCGATGATCGAAATGTTGGAAGCGGAGGAAATGCCGCCGAAGAAGAAGCCGCAGCCCACGGCGGAGGAGCGCAGGCGGCTGATCGCCTGGATTCACGGATTCCTGGACGATGAGGCGAAGGCGCGGGCAGGAGACCCGGGACGTGTGCCGATGCGACGGCTGAGCAACGCGGAATACGACTACACCATTCGCGACCTGACGGGCGTGGATTTGCAGCCGGCGCGGGAGTTCCCGGCCGATGGGGCGGCGGGCGAAGGGTTCACCAACGCCGCCGAGGCCCTGACGGACATGTCGCCCACGCTGCTCAACAAATACCTCCTGTCCGCCAAGGACATCGCGGCGCATGCGGTGCTATTGCCCGACGGCTTCCGCTTCTCACCCGGCAAGACTCGGCGGGATTGGACGGACGAAAGCCTGGCCCGGCTGCGCGCGTTTTATGGACAGTTCACGAGCGACGGCCGCCTGCCGCTCCAACCCTACCTCGCGGCAACCCTCCGGCACCGTGAAGCGCTGCTCGCCGGCCGCGTCACGCCCGAGGAGATCGCGGCAAAGGAGAAGCTCAACCCGAAATACTTCCGCGTCCTATGGCAGACGCTGATCGATGAGCATCATTCGTTCCCGCTGGATTCTGTTCGCTCACGCTGGCGGCAGGCGTCGGAAAAGGACAGCGGCGCGCTGGCCGCCGAGATCACCGGCTTGCAGGCACAGCTCTGGAACGTGGTTGCGATCGGCAGTTACCGGAGCGATAGCCCTTCGCGCCAGGTGCCGAACAACGCCGCGATCGGCGAGACGCAGACGGTGAAGCTGGCCCTCAAACCGGCGCCCGGCCAGCGCGACGTCGTGCTGTACTTGTCCACCCGCGAAGTTTTCCCGGAGGGGAAGGGTGGGCAGGTCGTCTGGAGCAGGCCGCGATTGGAAGCCGCAGGGAAACCGGAACTGCTGCTGCGGGACTATCCGAAATTCGGCCCGACCTATGAAGTCGATTACGCGGCCGTCTTAGCCGATTCCGCCAAGTACCTGGCGGCTGTCATCGAGGCGGCCAATGACGGGAAGCTTTCGGCTGAAGACATTGCCCGCAAGGATGGTCTGGACACCGCGCGGCTGAAACGATGGATCGACGTGGCAGCGATTCAACCGCGCGATAAACGTCAAGACGAACCTGAAATTACGGAAAGGGTCGTCCCGACTGTCGCCTTGAAACCTCTGGGCGAGAAAGTTCCATCCAACGCGCAGCGGCCGGCGATCAACGGTTGGAAGAGCAAGGGGGCGGATCTCCCCGTTCTTGTCTCCAACTCTTCGGACGTCGAGGAACACATCCCCGGCCGATCTTCGCCGCACAAGGTCACGGTGCATCCCACGCCCACCGAATTCGTGGCGGCGGTTTGGAAAAGCCCGATAGACGGGCGCGTCCGCGTCGCGGCCAAAATCGCCCACGCGCATCCAAACTGTGGTAACGGCGTTGCATGGTGGCTGGAACATCGCCGGGCGGATCGGGCGGGTGTGCTGGCCGAGGGCGCGATTGACGTTGGCGGAGAAGCACAACCGCCCGCGATGAGCGTGAAGGTCGCCAAGGGAGACCTTGTCATCCTGGCTATCGACGCCAAAGACGGGAACCACAGTTGCGATCTCACGGAGATCACCCTGACCGTTACGGAAGCCGACAAGCCCGCGCGAACATGGGACCTGGCGGGCGATGTGGCCGACGATGTTCTCGCCGGCAACCCGCACGCCGACAAGCTCGGTAACAAAGAGGTCTGGAGTTTCGTCAAGGGGCCGTCCCGGCCGGTTGGGAAAAGCGCGCCGGACGCCGTGATTCCCGCCGACTCGGTGCTGGGCCGATGGCGTGAGGCGGCGTCCGATCCCGCCCGCCAGGCGGAAGCCGGGAAACTGGCCGAAGAGGTGCAGGCCCTTCTGATCGGCGCCCGACCGGGCGGAGAGAAGGACCCGAACCGCCTACTTTATGACAGACTCGTCTCCCTGGACGGCGCGCTGTTGCGCGGGCTGGATCTTTCCGCCGTCGGCAAAGACAAGGCCCCGACTCCGCAATACGGGCTGGACGCGGCGCGATTCGGCGTTAACCCGGCGGGCAAGCCGGTTGACGACGCCAGCATCGTCGCGGCGGAAAACTCCGTCATCGAAGTGCGGCTGCCGGCGGCGCTCCTGCGCGACCGGGAGTTCGTGGTGGAGGGAAAGCTCGATGTCCCCGCGACGGATCGAGCCGTCCGGTTTGAGGTCCTGACCGCTCCGCCCACCCCGGAAACGCGCTGGGACGGCAAGGGCTCCGTCGTGGCGTCGCCCGGCAGCGCCGCCTACAACCAACTGGTGCAGGGGCTGGATGATTTTCGACGGTGCTTTCCGCAGTTCCTCTGCTTCCCCGGGGTGATACCGGTAGACGAGGTGGTCTGTCTGAAGATGTACCACCGCGAGGACGAGCCACTGATCCGGCTGTTTCTCGACGACCCGCAACGACAGCAAATTGACAGGCTCTGGGAAGAGCACCGGTTCATCACGCAGTGGCCTGTGGCGGAGAACAAGTACTTGCCGCTGTTCATCGGCTTCGTCACGCAGGACCAGTCGAAGGAATTGGTAGCGTACTTCGAGGGCCAGCGAGGGGCGTTCAAGAAACGCGCCGACGATTTCGAGAAGGACGTGGAGGCCGCCGCCCCCAGGCAGTTGGCGGTGCTGGCGGATTTAGCGTCGCGGGCCTACCGCCGGCCGCTGAAGGACAAGGAGAAGACGGACCTCGCCGCCCTCTATCAGACGTTGCGGGCCAAGGAGGTGTCGCAGGAGGAAGCGCTCCGCGGCGTCCTTGCCCGGGTGCTGGTCGCGCCGTCCTTCCTGATGCGGATGGAACGGGCGCCGGCCGGCAAGGATGCGGGACCGGTAAACGACTGGGAACTGGCGACGCGCCTCAGCTACTTCCTTTGGTCCAGCGTTCCCGACGATGAGCTGCGCAACCTCGCCGCCGCCGGGCGGCTGCACGACCCGAATGTCCTTGTAGAACAGGCCCGGCGGATGCTCAAGGACGACCGCGTCCGCGCGATGGGGATCGAATTCGGCACGCAATGGATTCACGTTCGCGGCTTTGACGCCTTCAAGGAGAAGAGTGAAAAGCTCTATCCCGAATTTGATGAGAAGCTCCGTGCCGCGGCGTACGAAGAATCGATCCTGTTCTTCCAGGACCTGTTTCAGCACGAGCAGCAGGTCACGCGCATCCTCGACGCCGATTACACGTACCTGAACGAAGCCCTCGCCAAACACTATGGAATCTCGGGCGTCACCGGGCCCCAGTGGCGCAAGGTCGAAGGCGTGAGGAAGTTCGGCCGCGGCGGAATCCTCGCCCTGGCCAGCGTGCAGGCGAAGCAGGCGGGCGCTTCGCGCACCAGCCCCGTGCTCCGCGGCAATTGGGTAGTCGAAACACTGCTGGGCGAGAAGCTGCCCCGCCCGCCTCCCGATGTGCCTCGTCTGCCGGAGGAAGAAGGCGGCGCAGATGGGCTGACGATGCGGCAGCTCGTGGAGAAGCACACCCGTGTCGAATCGTGCGCCGTCTGCCATCAGCGAATGGACCCACTCGGCTTCTCATTCGAGCGATACGACTCCATCGGCCGATTGCGCGACAAGGAATCCAGCGGCCTGCCCATCGATTGCCGGGCGAAACTCAAGGACGGGACCGAATTTGAAGGCCTCGATGGGCTGCGGAACTACCTGTTGACCAAAAAGAAGGACGTGATCGTCCGGCTCTTTTGCCGACGGCTTCTGGGGTACGCGCTGGGCAGGGCCGTTACGCTTTCGGATCAGCCGCTTGTCGACGAGATGGTGGCAGCGCTGAACCGCAACGACGGTCGTGTGTCGGCGGCGGTGCTGGAAATCGTCCGGAGCCAGCAATTCCGATCGATCCGCGGAAGCGCTTTCGTCGAGGACGAGTAATGGGTGATGTCAGACCGGTCCCTTAAGGAGCACAATTATGCCCGGCCGTCCATTGTTTTATCCGCTGTCCCGCCGTGCGTTTTTGCACGGCGTGGGTGTGACCATGGCGCTGCCGTGGCTCGAATCGGTGGCGGTATGGGGTGACGAGAAGACCAGCACTGCCGGGGGCTCCTCTGCGCCGCCGGTGCGGTTCGCGTGCCTGTTTGCGGGGAACGGGTTTCACAGCAAGGAGTGGTGGGCCCGCGGCGAGGGCGCGCGGATGGAATTGGGGAAGGTCCTGGAGCCGTTCCAGCCGTTCCGCGAGAAGATGCTCTTCCTTCGCGGCCTGTACAACCAGGAGGCCCTCATCGGCGGCATTCACAGCTGCCAGACGGGGAACCTGCTAACAGGGGCGCACCTGGCCAGCGGCGGAGAGATCCGCTCGGGCGTCAGCATGGACCAGGTCGTCGCCCAGCGATTGCGCGACCAGACGAAGGTGCCGAGCCTGGTCTTGGGCTGCGAGCAGTCGATTGCCGCGCTGCACAAGAACTATTCGATGATCTACAGCTCCCATATTTCGTGGAGCTCGGCCTCGACACCGACGCCGTTGGAGGTCTACCCCGCGCTGGCGTTTGACCGGCTCTTCCGCGACGAAGTCGGGCAGGCCGACAAGAGCGTTCTGGACGCCGTCCTCGAAGACGCGAAAGATTTCCGTGGCACAGTCAGTTCGTCCGATCAGCATCGGCTCGACGAGTACCTCTCATCGGTGCGCGAAGTCGAACAGCGGATCGACCAGGCCGGCAAGGACCGTCGCCTGCAGGGCTGGCGGCCCACGCTCGACAAGCCCGACATGCCCCGGCCCGCCGACGGCATCCCGCAGGACATTGACCAGCACATGCGGCTGATGAGCGACATCCTCGTCCTGGCCTTCCGCACCGACACCACCCGCGTCGCCACGCTCAAGCTCAACAACGACCATTCCTCGCTGCGTTTCCCGAACCTGAAGATCGACTACATGATCCACCATCTGCTCTCCCACTCGGACGGGGCGGACTGGCTGAGAGTGAACCAGTTCTTCTCGCAGCAGGTGGCCTACATCGCGCAGAAAATGGACCAGGTCCAGGAAGGCGAGCGCACGCTCCTGGACAATTCAATGATCCTGTTCCTCTCGAGCATGATGACCGGGAACCACGACAACCAGCAGCTCCCGGTCGTGATGCTCGGCGGCGGCGGGGGGCAGATCAAGACCGGCCGCGTGCTCGATTACCTGGATAAGCCGAACCGGAAAATGTGCAGCCTCTACCTGTCCCTGATGGACAAGACGGGCGTCCGTTTGGAAAGCTTTGGGGATTCCAAAGAGCGGTTGGCCGAGATCTAGGAGCGCCTCATCGCATGGACCGTGCTCGCGGCGATAACTCCACCTTGCACTTACTTCTCTAAACTTGCGGTCCCGGATATGCGAAATAAGCCGCGTAAGGTGCGACGAATCGGAACTGCCCCCAAAACGCCATTACGAAGTCGGCCGGGCGACGCGCTGCTGATCATCGATGCCATCAACGACCTCGAATTTCCCGGCGGCGAGAAGATCCTGCCGTGGGCGAAGAAATTGGCAACGCGGCTGGCGCCCTTCCGCGCTGAGGCGCGCCGGCACGGCGTTCCCGTGATTTATGTGAACGACAATTTCGGGCGCTGGCGGAGCAGTGCTCAGGACGTTTACGCCCATGGCGCGCGACGATCGGCCCGGGGCCGGGAAGTCGTCCGAAAATTGAAGCCCGGGCGGTCCGACTATTTCGTTCTCAAGCCGCGCCATTCCGGTTTCTTTGCGACGTCGTTAGCGCCACTGCTGGAGTATCTGCAGGTTAAACGACTCATTCTGTCGGGGATCGCCACCAACCTTTGCGTACTGTTTACCGCCCACGACGCGCACATGCACCGTTACCCGATGATCGTCCTGTCAGACTGTTGCGCGGCCGAGAGCGACTTCGATCACAATGTCGCACTCGCCCAGCTCGAACGCTTCTGCGACGCGCGAGTGTGTCTTAGCACGGAGTTTTCTTTCACCACGCGCCGGGCGAGCAAAGGGCGTTCGAAGGACCGCCGGTGATAGCGTAAACGCGTCGTGGATTGAGCATGTCGGCTGTCGGCAGACGCCCAAACGGTTAAGCTCGCTGGCAGGCCAAACCGCCCGCGTGACACTTCAAGTCAGGGGCAAAAAACCTAAAAATTTGCCCCGCCCGGCCAACCTCTTCGGATCTCTGTCGTATGCCTGTTGTGATCGATGTTGCTGCCGCACTCGGCTGCGTCCAACACCGTGTCGGTCCGAAATTTCTGGCCCTTTTTTCAGGAAAATAACTCAATGAAGAGCTCGCCAACCCAGCAACGGGGAGATTCCGCGCGCCGCCTGACCGTCCTTCCGTCGGTGTCGAGGACAGGGGGCAAAAGCTCAGTGCTTCGGCAGGGCATTGGCGTCCATTCGCGCCGGGCGGCGGGAACGTTGATTGAATCGCTGGACGCGCGAATGCTGCTGAGCGGAGCCCCGTCGGGTTGGCAGGCCCACCCGGTTGCCATGCCTCACTTTTTCGATCACACATCGACCCAGACCGTTACCCGTCAACACCCCCGGCAAATGACGGCAAATCAGGCCGGTATCCGGGCGGCGTATTCCGGCTCGGCGACGGCCAGCGGCCTGACGCCGGCGCAGGTGCGCGGCGCTTATGGCGTGACAGGCATCAGTTTCAACGGAGTTGCCGGCGACGGCGCGGGCCAGACGATCGCCATCACCGACGCCTACGACGACCCCAATGCGCTGGGCGACCTTAACGCCTTTTCAAGTCATTTTGGTTTACCGACGTTTAATTCCGGGGCGGGGTCCCCGACGTTTACCAAGCTCAACCAATCCGGCGGGACATCGCTCCCGGGCACCGATCCTGCCGGGCCATATAGCACCACCGGCGGCAGCGACTGGGCGCAAGAAACCTCCCTCGACATCGAATGGGCCCATGCCATTGCACCCCGCGCGAATATCGTGTTATTCGAGGCGAACGACTCGAGCAGCCTTTTCTCCGCCGTGGCGACGGCCCGGCAGACGGCGGGCGTGACCGTCGTCTCGATGAGCTGGGGCGGGTCGGAATTCTCCGGCCAAACTTCCTACGACAGCACCTACTTCACAACCCCCGCCGGCCACATCGGCGCGGGGAATCGTGCCGGCGGAATCACGTTCGTCGCCTCCAGCGGCGACCAGGGCGCCTATAACCCCGGCACCACCACGCCCGCCGTCGAATACCCCGCGGCTTCATCCAACGTCGTGTCCGTGGGCGGAACCTCCCTCACGGTCAGTGGGACCAGCTATGTCAGCGAAAGCGGCTGGGGAAACGGAACCGCCAGCGGCACCTCGGGCGGTGGTGGCGGCGGAATCAGCTCACAGGAGGTGCAGCCCGCCTATCAAAATGGTGTCGTCACGCAGACCACCACTCGCCGTGCCGTGCCTGACGTCTCGATGCTCGCCGATCCGAATACGGGCGTGCCGGTGTATGACTCGTGGGACTTTGGCGCCGCAACGCCCTGGATTCCGGGATACGAGGGCGGCACCAGCCTGGCCGCGCCGATGTGGGCGGGCCTGGTGGCCATCGCCGATCAGGGGCGCAACCTCAGCAACCTCGGTTCGCTGGACGGATCGACGCAGACGTTGCCGACACTCTACAAACTTCCCTCGTCTGATTTCCATGACATCACGACCGGCAACAATGGTTACGCCGCCGGCGCTGGATACGATCTGGTGACCGGCCGCGGAACGCCCGTCGCCAACGCGCTTGTCCCGGCGTTGGCCGGAGTGACCACATCGACCGCGCCGGCTCCGACGCCCGCCGCCCCCACGGCTGGCACGCTCGCGGCCAGCCCGGTCGCCGTTACCTCCGGCGGGACGTTCACGCTGACCGCCCGTGGGGTCAGCGACCCCAACGCCGGTGGGTCGGTGACCCGGGTCGCGTTCTACCGTGAAAGCAACGGCGTCGCCGGCCTCCAGACCACCGGCACCGCCGACGCGCTTCTCGGCACCGCCACCGCGGGCACCAACGGCTCGTGGAGCGTGTCGGTCAGCACCAGTGGCTGGGCCGCGGGCGCGTACACCGTCTACGCCGTCGCCACCGACAATTCGGGCCTCAATAGCGCCCCGGCTTCAACCTCCGTCACCGTCCGAGCGCCGGCCAACTCCGCGAGGTACGTCCGCACGGATTCGACGACGCTCGGCAACTGGAAAGGCGCCTACGGCACGCAAGGCGAATACGTCGCCGGGGATTCGTTCACGGCCCCTTCGTATGCGACCATCAGCTCGAACGGGTACGTCTATACCTGGGCCAGCAGCAGCACGAGCGCGCAGAATCTACAACGGGCCGGCTCGGGCCGGATCGGCAGCATGCTCTACGCGTCCGGACAACTACAAGTCGGCGTGAATATCACCGACGGGCGCACCCACCGCATCGCCTTCTACGTCCCGGCGTGGAACACCTACACGTCGCAATACGAAACGATCGCGGCATTCGACGGCACGTCGGGCGCACAGTTGTCCAGCCAGACGGTGAACAGCGGAACCGGCGGCAAATACGTCGTGTTCAACGTGACCGGGAATGTGAACTTCACCTTTACGCCCATGGCCGGCTACTACGGCGCTATCGGCGGCTTCTTCCTTGACCCTGCCGCGGTGTGAGTCGGTTTGTCGCTATTTGAGAAACTCGCCGACGAGTGCCGCGAGCTCACGGGGCCGGGAGAAGTTCACGCCATGTGGCCCTCCCGGGATCACGGCGAACTGACCGCGGGGCACGAGGGCGGCGGCAGCTTTCGCCCACGCCGGGGGCGCGATGGGATCGCGCGAGCCGGTGACCACCAGCGTCGGCACGCGGAGGTGGGGGAGTTTCCCTTCGATGTGGTTCTGCATCGCCAGATGGAGCGTCCGCAGGACGCGCAGCGGGCCGGCGCGGAGGTAATCGGCCGCGGCCAGCAGCGCCAGGGACGGCGACTCGCGGAACGCGTCGGCCCCGAACCGAAATAACTGGGTGAACGGGGACCGCGCCGCGGGGTCGAACGTTGGCGCGACCAGTATCAGGCGCTCGACCCGCTCGGGGAACCGTATCGCCAGGTCGACCGCCACCTGGCACCCCATGGACTGACCTAGCAGAATCGCACGGCCGATCCGGCGGGCGTCCATCCACGTCCGCAAGGCATCCGCCAACCCGCC
>JAQGHH010000091.1 GCA_028288945.1 Phycisphaerales bacterium | reverse complement strand
GCCCGCCACATCACCCACCACGCGCGGGTGCCCGGGATCGAAGCGGGCAATGAACCGCGTGTGAACGTGCTCGCTAAGCGCGTGGCGCATGAAGCGGTCGCGAGCGCCGGATGGACCGCGGAGCAACAGCAATCCGCGGCGTTGGTCGTCGGTACCAGCAAGGGCCCCGTCGAAGCATGGATCGCCCCCCCGCCTGAAATGATTGATAACCCGCCATCGGTGGCGGCGGGGCGGTTGCCGGTGTTTGGTTTGGCTGATACCGCCGACGCGGTCGCCCGGGCGCTGGGGCTGGGATGCGGCCCGCGCCTCACGCTCTCCGCCGCATGTGCCAGTGGTCTGCACGCGCTGATCCGCGCCGCGATGATGATCCGCTCGGGTGAGGCGACGCACGCGGTCATCGTCGCGGCGGAGTCTTCGTTGCATCCGCTATTTTTGCACAGCTTCCGCCGTCTGGGCGTGATTCCGCCCGAGGGCGTCGGCTGCCGGCCGTTCGACGAGCACCGGGCCGGGTTCCTCCTCTCCGAAGCCGCCGCGGCCGTCTGCCTGGAGCGGCCCCAAACCGCGCGGGCCCGCCCGTGGGCCGCGGTGGACCGCTTCGCCATGGGCGGCGACGCCACGCACCTCACCGGCTCCGACCCGGCGGGGGGCTTGCTGCGCCGATTGCTCGCCGGGGTCATCGACACCCGGCCCGTCGAGCTCGTCCACGCCCACGGCACCGGAACAATCGCCAACGACCCCGTCGAACTCGCGGCCATCGATTCGCTCGTTGGCACGCAAGACTCGCCGCCCAGCCTCTATTCCCATAAAGGCGCGCTCGGCCACAGCCTCGGGGCGGCGGGCCTCGTGGCGGTGGCCATCAACTGCCTCGCCCATCGCCACAGCCTCGTCCCGCCCAACGTGCAGACAACTACGCCCCTGCCCGCACACCACATAAGGATTCGTCGCGAGGCCGACGCGCGCCCGATCCGCCGGAGCATCATTTCCGCCGCCGGCTTCGGCGGCCCGACGGCGGTCGTGAGCCTTGCGTCCGTGTGAGCCTTTTTCGCGAAGGCAGAAATGCCGATTCATGTTTATCGGCCCGTGTCCCGATATCGGGACGACGGCCGGTTCAACTTGCCAGAGGCTGGAACGTAATGCTATGTATTCGAGAGGTTTATTCGTGCTCATCGTCCCGTTACAAGAAGCGAAGCCAGGCATGAAGCTGGCGGCGAACGTGCCGCACCCGGCGGACCCGGAGAACGACCTGCTGAAGGCGGGGTTCGTCCTTGAAGAGTCCATCATCGGCAGGCTGGGCGATTTGGGCATCAATGTGCTCTACATCGATTACCCGGACCTGAGGGAGCTGGACCAGCACCTGCTCCCTACCCTCAGTCCCGCGCGCGTGCAGCTCTACCGGCAGATTAAAGCGACGATCGCGGCGATTCAGAAGACGGCGAAGCCGACCGTCGGCTTTGCCGATTATTACGTGACGGTTCGAGAACTCGTGCTCACCTTGATGCAGCGGGGGGAGCACCCCGTCTACGTGGAATTCATGGCGGGCGGGCTCGGGGCGGATGAGGTCGGCCACGCCGCCGCGGTGGCGCATCTGTCACTGATTCTGGGAATACGCTTACACCGCTACCTCATCAAGGAACGCAATCGCCTCGATCCCGCCCACGCCGCCGACGTCGTGAACCTGGGCGTGGCCGGGATGATGCACGACATCGGCAAGGCCAAGCTCTCCCGTCGGCTGCACCTCTACTCCTCGATCAACCCGCCGCAAGACTCTGCCGCGCTGGAGGAATGGGAATCGCACCCGAAAGTCGGTTATGACATGATTCGCGGCGGGGTCGAATCCTCCGCCGCCGCGGCTGTGCTCCAGCATCACCAACATTTCGACGGCACCGGATTTCCGTCAACTCTGGCCCGCGACGGTACGGCGATCGTCTATGAGGGCAGTAAAATCCACGTGTTCGCGCGGATCCTCCATGCCGCCGATTTGTACGACCGGCTCGCGTCTGAAGCGCAAGACGAAGGGCGGCGGTCCAGTGCCGAGGTGCTGCACCTCATGAAAACCCATTATGCGACTCGGCTGGACCCGCAAGTGCTTTACGCGCTGCCGCATGTTGTTCCGCCTTTCCCGCCCGGCGGGAAAGTCATGTTGTCCGACGGCTCGACCGCAGTCGTCATCGCTCTGAACAGCGACGACCCGTACCGCCCGTTCATCCGCCGGTTCACGAGTGACGGAGCGGGCCTGGAACCGGGAGGCATTTCTCTGGCCGCGGACGGCGCACTGGAAGTTGAAAGCGTCGGCGGCGTGGTTGTGCGGCATCTCATCCCGGCCCGTGCATCCAAGAAGGCGGCGCCCGCGTAATCTGCCACGCAATCCGGAAGCCGATTCAACCGCCCCGCCGGGGTGCGGATATCGGACGTTGGAAATCCGTGATCAATCGCGCGACAATCGCGGCCTCTGGCCGGCCGAGGAATTCACCATGCGCGTGACCGCGATTTCCGACATTCACGGCCATCTCATTCCGATCGCGCCGTGCGATCTGCTGCTGATCGCCGGCGACATCTGTCCCGTGCGCGACCATTCACTCCAAACCCAAGCCGCCTTCCTCGACGGCCCGTTCCGAAAATGGCTAGCCGAGATCCCGGCCCGGAACGTCGTCGGCGTCGCGGGCAATCATGATTTCCTCTTCGAGAATGATCCGGATCGCATGCCGCCGGACCTTCGGTGGATTTACCTTCAAGACCGCGCCGCGGAGCTGGACGGCCTGAATGTCTACGGCACACCCTGGCAGCCGCGGTTCTACGATTGGGCGTTCAACCTGGACGAGGCCGATCTGGCCCGCAAATGGGAAATGATCCCGGCGGGGACAGACATCCTGATCTCCCACTGCCCGCCGCAAGGCTTCGGCGACAAGACCGTCCGCGGCCTGGGGACCGGCTCGCCGTCGCTGCTCGAGGCGATCCGCCGGGTGCGGCCCAGGCTCGCCGTCTTCGGGCACATCCACGAAGGGCGAGGACGGTGGACGATCGAGGTCGACGGCCAAACCGTGCAACTGGCCAACGCGAGCTTGATGGACGAGCGATATCGTCTCGCCCATCCGCCCATGGAGTTCGAAATCAGCTAAAAGCCCCGGGGAAACGAGCGTTTCGCGGCATTTGCCCCGCTCGGCCACGATATCCATTGAGTTTAACATAACACTGATTATCGGACGTAGGGGGGGGTTCAGTTTCCGGGCCGCGACGCGCCGCATTTCGGGCAGGATTCACTGGCTTTTGCGCGGGGCAAACTTCAGTTGGGTTGCACGCTTTTTGCTAAACGACTGTGACTGTTCGCAATCGGAAATGATTTAACCCTAGGCCGGCTGTCCCGCGAGTTGGGCGAGCCGTTCATCGAATGCCCGGCATGCGCCGATCGCCTCGAACTGTTTGAGCGTCTGCCTGAAGTCCGGCGGGTGCCAGCTGTACGCCGAGTACATCGCCTCCTGAAGGCGGTCGGCCATCCCCTTGGCATTGGAAGACGCGTACAGAGTCTGCGTGTGCAGTGATCCGGGCAAGAGTTCGCTATATACGCCGCGGTCCGGCAGTACCGGCCGGCAGCCTGCGAGCAAGCCTCGGATGACTTGATGGTCGCAGTTCGCGCCGGGCTTCGCGCTGAGCACCACGCCGGCCTCCAGCAATCCGGCGACGTGCGCCAGGTCGTCGGCCTCGCTGATCGTGCGCCGGGGCCACTGGTCGGACAGGTCTTCCACCGGCCCGACCGTGATCAGCCGGAAGTTGATGTTCCGCGACGAAAGCATCGACAGCGCCGCGTTCAACAGCCGCATGTCCGCGTCGCGGGTCTCGATGAAGATCGCCTTGGAATCCCGCGGCGGCAGCTTCATCGTCGCCTTCACGTGCGACACGACGTTCATGTCGATGGGCGGCGGCATGACGTGCGCCCGCCGGGTCACTTCGAGCATCGGGTTGTGCGACGACAATTCCGGATGGCGGGAAACGAGGTTTGCCGCCCTGCCCAAAAACGTCTTGAGATGATAGACGGAGTTGAACCAGATCTCGGTCGCGGCCGTCGCGGTGTTGAGGTTCACCAGCTCAAGATTCACGTCGGGCGGCGGGGCGACGACCACCTGCCCGGTCGATCCGATCGACCCGCGCCCCACCTTCTCCGCCTTCGTCGGAATCCGTTGCGGATCAGGCAATTGGTTGTCATGAAAGTAGACGACCGAAGGCGGCCTGGCGAGCGCCGGCACCAGCCGATAAAGGCTCCCCAGGTTCATCGCCTCGCTCGTGAAAAGCAGATCCACCTTCCCAGACCAATGGCGGGAAAGCTGCTCCGCGAACCAGTTGGCCGCGACCGAAAGCCGCCGCTCCATCCGCCGGGGCGGCAATTTCAGCAACGTCCACCGATGCCGGCTGCACCGGATCACGGTGTCCAGCATCGCGCGCCGCATCCCCCCATAAAACGGCTCGAGGGCGAGAATGTCGAGCTGGTTTGCCATGAAGATTGTCAGTTGTCAGTGGTCCGTCGTCAGTAGTCAGTCACGGGCGTTCCCGAGCAACTGACAACTGACGACGGACCACTGACAATCCCTTCCTAACTCAACTTCTCAAACAAATAACTCTTCACCTTGTCCAGTGCGATGCGTTCCTGCTTCATCGAATCGCGCTCGCGCAGGGTGACGGTTTGGTCCTGGTTCGTCTGGCCGTCGATCGTGATGCAGAAGGGCGTTCCGGCCTCGTCCTGTCGGCGATACCGCCGCCCTACCGCACCTTTTTCGTCGTAAACGACCGGGAAGTGTTTTTTCAGATCGTTGTAGAGCGCCATCGATTTTTCCGGCATCCCTTCCTTCTTCACCAGCGGAAAAATCGCCGCCTTCACGGGCGCCAGCCGCGGGTGCAGCCGCAGGACCGTACGCATTTCGCCCTCGACTTCCTCCTCGGCGAACGCCTCGCAGAGGAACGCCAGCGTGGCCCGTGTGGCCCCCGCCGACGGCTCGATCACGTGCGGCACAAACCGCTCCTTGGTTTCATCGTCAAAATAGCTCAAATCCTTCCCGCTGAACTGCATGTGCTGCTTCAGATCATAGTCGCCGCGGTGGGCGACGCCTTCCAGCTCGCCCCATCCCCACGGGAAGTTGTATTCGACGTCGCTGGTGCCGATCGAGTAGAAAGCCAGCTCTTCTTTCCCATGCTCCCGCAGCCGCAGGTTGCTCCCCTTCAGGCCCAGCCCCTGGTACCAGGCGAAGCGCTCGTCCCGCCATTTGCGGTACCAGTCGGCGCTGGTTTCCGGCTTACAGAAGAATTCGATCTCCATCTGCTCGAATTCGCGCGAACGGAAGATGAACTGCTTGGGCGTGATCTCATTGCGGAAGCTCTTCCCAATCTGCGCGATGCCGAAGGGAATCTTGATCCGCGTGGAATCGACCACGTTCTTGAAGTTCACGAAAATGCCCTGCGCGGTTTCCGGGCGCAGGTAGACCATCGTCGCGCTCTCCTCGACGGGGCCGACGAAGGTCTTGAACATCAGATTGAACTTGCGCGCCTCGGTCAACTGGC
>JAQGHH010000142.1 GCA_028288945.1 Phycisphaerales bacterium | reverse complement strand
CGACGCCGACCCAAGCGACGCGGCCGATCACTTTGCTCGCGAGTTCGATCTTATGGGCGGCCATCACGTAGCCGGTGGCGTTGAAGACGACGCGCTGCGCCTCCGCGGCCGCCCCTTCGGGCACGCGTACGCGGATCGTCTGCACCGCGGGCGCGGCAGAAGCGTTGCGCCATTGCCACGCCCCGCCGCCCGCGCCCAGGACGAGCACGGCCAGCAGCACCCACGGCCACGCCGACCGCTCGTCGCGGCGGGCTTTGTACGACTTGTCGATCTGAAGTTTTTTGAGTTCGGCTTCCACTTTTGTCTTGTCTACAGGTCGCGCATGGCGTCCACGATGCCCTTCTTCGATGCCGCCCATGCGGGCAGAAACCCGCCCAGCGCGCCGATCACGGCGGCGAAGAGCAGGCCATACAGGATGGGGAACAGTCCGACCTTAAACTTGAACGCGACTTCGCTGAAGGTGACGAAGCTGCCGACCCCGGTCGTCAAGCCGTTCACCGGGAGCGCGATCAAGACGCCCAAGATTCCGCCGACGAGCGCCAGACAGACCGATTCGAGCATAAACGACCAGAGGATCGACCACCGGCCAAAGCCGATCGCCCGTAGCGTGCCGATCTCCTTCGACCTTCGCGCCACCGCGGCATACATCGTGTTGGTCGCGGCGAACGCGCTGCCGATGGCCATGATCACCGCCACGGAATACCCCAGCGCCTGCAGGGGCGCGCCCGAGGCGGTCATTTCGGCGTAATACTGCTTCTCTCCCATCACGCTCGAGCCCAGCCGCTGGTCGTCGGAAATGATCTTTTTCAAATTCTCGATGGCGGCGTCGCTGTTGGCGCGGACGAGCAGCGAGCTGCTACCCCCCTGCTGCTCGAAGTCGCCGCGGAGCTGGTTGAGGTCCACCCAGATCTCGCTATTGGCCGCGGAATCCCCGACGCTGAACACCCCCACCACTTCCCACACCCCGCGGCCGAAGCGCACCTTCTTTCCGATCCGCGCGTCCGGGTATCGCCGGGCGATCGATTCGCCGACGACGATCTGCCTCAACCCCGGCTCGAACATTTTCCCCTGTTCGACGTTCACGGTCCGCATCGAAATGCCGATCGGCAGCATGCCGCGGACGGTGACGTTCATGCCCGCGGGGGAATCGACGCTCGGCAGGTTGACGACGGTGAGGCCTTCGGGCGAAACCATCGGCTCGCCGTTGGGCGCGCTCGCGATGCCGGGCATGCGGCGGATGATCTGGTAGGAGTCGCTGGAGACGGTGGAGGTGAGCTCGGCGTTGACGCCCTTGCGGAGGACGAGCACCTGGCGCGGGTCACCGCTGCCGCCGAAGACGCTTTTCAGGCCCGCCGTCAGGGCCATCGCCGTGACCAGCACGGCGACCGTGAGGCCGATGCCGAACGCGGTCATCAGCGTCGTCCCCTTGCGCTCGACAAGGTTGCGGAGATTGTAGTTGATCGGCACGCCCATGAATCGTCAGCCCGTAAATCGCAGAGATTCGACCACATTCTTCCGCGACGCGATCAGTGCAGGAATCAATGCGGCCACCAGGCCGATGACCCCGGCCATCCCCAGCACGATCGCCGCCGCCTGCCACTTGATGCCCGTGAACCCGAACGCCCCGGCTCCCGCCTGCATCGCTTTGGCCAGAAGGAATCCGAGCCCAAGACCTGCCAATCCGCCGACGATGCTGATGAGAACCGATTCGCCCAGCACGAGCTGCAGAATTTCGCCCGGCGTGAATCCGAGCGTGCGGAGTATCGCCATCTCGCGCGTGCGCTCGCGCACGGCCATCGCCACGGTATTGGCCGAGACCAGCAAAATGGTGAACGTGACCGCGCCGCAGATCGCCATGAGGAACATCTTGATGTTCCCGAGGAACGCCAGGAACGAGCGGCCGAATTCCTTCTCGGATTCCGTGCGGGTCGGGTAAGGCGAGTTCTCGAACATCGTGTCCACCGCTTTGGATATCCGCGGCACCTCATCCGGCGAGGAAGCAAGGATCATGTACGTGCCGACCGAATCGCGCGACTGTGAAGCCTTCGGCAGCAATTCGGTGAGATACTCGCGATGAAACACCAGGCACTCGGCGTTCGCCGGGTGGGAGAAGGTCCCGACGCAGGTGAGTTCGAGCGTGACGGGGTAGATGTCGCCGACGATGACGACGCGGTCGCCGATCTTGATGTTTTGATCCTTAGCGATCTTCGCCCCGATCGCGCACGCGGTGCGCCCGCGTTTAAAGTCCGCCAACTGCTCCGGCGGCATCTGCCAGTCCTTGCGGATGTCGAAGATCACGTCCGGATCGACCGCGAATCGGGCGAAGAAGTTCTTGGGTTCCTTGTAGACGCCCTGAAACCACGACCACGCCGACACCTGATCGACGCCCGGCAGCGCCTTGATGCGGGCAAAGTGGCTGGCCGGGAGCGACTGGGTGAGCGAAACGCGATGGCGACAAATGAGCCGCCTGGCTTCGGAAGGCGACGCCGGCTCGTCGTAGAAAAACCCCTGGTATAGAGCGGTGAGGAGTGCGAGCAGGGCCAGTGAAATGGCCGTGCTGGCGAGCGTGAGCAAGCTGCGTCGGCGATTGCGCAGCACGTTGCGGAAGATGAGCGGGCCCAGTTTGAGCATCGGGGGAGGATACTTTCCCGAACGTATCGGATACGGAACGCGGATTACGGAAGTGGATGCTATGTAGAGGCCGGTTCGGGGTCAATTGTCGCCGAGGCGAAATGCGTCGGTCGGGAGGAGGAGTGAACGCAGAGGCGCAGAGGCGCGGAGGGGGAAATGCGAGAAAGACAGAAATGCCCGTGGCCTGTAGCGCGTACTTCAGCGGTTTGTCTCCCCCTCCCTCGTATTCGGAGAAGAGGTCGGGGTGAGCCGACATTCGGGACGGCTTTACCATTCATCGGCGTGCATGTGTGCGGCGTCAAATCGGCAAAGTAGCTCCCATCGGGAATATGCCGCGCGGGTGGCCGGCTTGCGGCCCCGCCGCCCGGAACTAGATGTTCCCACGCGGGCGCGCTATGGTTGGCCTGGGTTGCGATCGCGGACCCTCAGACCCGGAGGCTTCCATGTCTATTCGTCCCGTAGCGCGGCTCGTTAAGGCCAAGGCGACTCTCGAAGGCGCGGGGGTTCACCTGCGGCGGGCTTTCGGGTTTGGCAACACTTCGGAATATGACCCGTTTCTTCTTCTCGACGATTTTCGCAATGACATTCCGGAGGATTATCTGGCCGGGTTTCCGTGGCATCCGCATCGGGGAATCGAGACGATTACGTACGTGCTCGCGGGGACAGTGGAGCACGGCGACAGCATGGGCAACCGCGGCGCGATCTCGGCGGGCGAAGTGCAGTGGATGACCGCGGGGCGCGGGATCATTCATCAGGAAATGCCCAAGGGCGACATAGAGGGGAGGATGCACGGGTTTCAGTTGTGGGCGAACCTGCCGGCTTCGCTCAAGATGACTGCGCCGCGATACCAGGAGATCAAGGCGGGCGAAATTCCCGAGATCATCGACGACGACGGCACACGCGTGCGCCTCGTCTGCGGCAATTTCTGGGGCAAGCGAGGGCCGGTGGACGGGATTGCCGCCGACCCGGTTTATATCGACGTGTCGGTGCCGCCGGGGAAGAGGAAGGTGCTGCCCGTCGAGACGTCGCGACATGCGTTCGCGTACGTGTTCGCCGGGGGCGGAAAGTTCTGCAACGCGTCGAGCCCGCTGGCCGTGCCGACGGAAGGCGTCGGCTGGGCCGACACAAAGCCGCCGACGCAGGCGGATGACCGGTCGCTCGTCCTCTTCGACAGTGGTGACAGCGTCGAGGTACAGGCCGGCGAAAACGGCATTCGCTTTCTCCTGGTTTCGGGTAAGCCGCTGCAGGAGCCGGTGGCTTGGTACGGGCCGATCGTGATGAACACGCAGGAGCAGTTGCAGAAGGCGTATGAGGAGCTCGACAAGGGGACGTTCCTGAAAGCCGGTAGCCCGTGAACCGCACGACGTGAACGAAATGAGGGGGCGCCCGCGCATCCTACTGCGGCGGGTCGGTTTGATTGTTAGTTTGAATGCTCTGGGTGCGGCTCATGGTTCCTCATGAGGGTGGTCCGCCTTGAGTACTAAAATCAGGGGGGCTTTTGGATTGGTTTGGCTGCCTGAATTTTTATCGCGCCGACTGGGGAAGCAAGGGCTGGACACGAATCGAATATAGTTATATCTTGCCCGACTTCAGGGTTCGTCCTGGACATGGCAGGGGAAGATTTGCGAGCATTTTCTGGATGACGGGGTTGGGTCTGACCGCGGTTGTTCACGCGGCACTTCCGAAGTGCGCGACTCCAAAAGGGAGATGGAATATGTCTAACGCAGTTGCTTCGCGTTCCGGTATTGGCGTGGCGTCGGCGTTTGCCCAACTCGGCGGTGCTTTCCGAAGAAGGGGCGCGGCGGGGCCGGGGGC
>JAQGHH010000049.1 GCA_028288945.1 Phycisphaerales bacterium | reverse complement strand
GCGCGCAGCATCGGGTCGGCCTCGAAGCGGCGCTGCATCGGCTTGCCGAGCAGGACGTACGCTAGCGACAGGAGGCTCATCCCCTCGTGGTGGGCCATGAACTGCCGCACCGTGACGCTGGTCGTCCCCGGCAGGAGCCGCGCGGGCGTATAGTCGATCGCCTCGTAAAAGCCGTACGCGCCTTGCTGACCTTCGCCGGCAAGGAACTCCAGATTGCGGCACGCCGCCTCGGGCGCGATCATCAGCGCCATCGCGGTGGCGTAGGGGGCGATGACCAGATCGTCGGCAAGGCCGCGCTTGAGCCCCAGCCCCGGCACGCCGAACGCGCGGTACTGGTAATTGAGATGCTGGTCGGTCGTGTTGTAGCCCGACTCTGAGATGCCCCACGGCACGCCGCGTTGCTTGCCGTAGTCAATCTGCCGGCGAACGACGGCCCGGTAGGTCTGATCCAGCAACGTGTTCTCGTACGTGGGCATCACCAGGAGCGGCATGAGGAACTCGAACATCGAGCCGCTCCAACTCAGCAGGGCAGTCGCGGAGCCGGCGGACGTGAGAAGCCGGCCCAGGGCGAACCAGTGCTCCTGACCGAGTTGGCCCTGGGCGATCGCGACGAAGCTTCCCAGGCGCGCTTCCGATGCCAGCAGATCGTAGAAGCTGCCGTCGAGACGGTGGTCCGCGACGTTGTAACCGATGGAAAACAGGTCGCGCGACTTGTCGTACAGGAACGAAAGGTCCATGTCCGCGAGGTCCTGGCACTGCCGGGCGATTCCCTCCAGCAAATTGATTCGCTCGGCAGCGCTCTTGGAAGAATCGATCAGCGCTTGTCGCAACTGCTTGAGCCAGTCGATCAAGACGGGGTCGTTGCCGCCGTCCACAATGGCGGCGTCCACGATCGCAATCGCCTCCCCTTGCAAGGCGGCAATCTCGACGAGGCTCGGCGCGGCGTCCAGCCTTGCCAGCAGCTCATTAATCTTTTGCCACGATGCCGGCGAGGCTTCGCTCCCTGGCTTCCCGGGACGGCGCGGTAGCGCGAGCCATTGGGCGCAGTGGAGCAGGTCGTTGCGGTGGTCGACGCATGACTGCTCGAAGGCGCGCGCCCACCATAGCGCTTCCTCGTCGGTCCCTACCAGGGAGGCTATCTCCGCCGCCGCGACCGCGAGTTGCGCCAACACCTCCACCGACAAATTCAACGTCGCCGGCGGGTGTTCCAGATCGCTTTCAATGCGCTCGATCTTGCGCGAGATGTCCGCGGCCAGCGGCGGGCGCGGACTCGTTCCGCCGGGCTGGTGAAGCCCGCGCACGGCGTCGAGCAGGACGCGCACCGTGTCACGAAGCCCGCCGAAAAGTCGCGACGGCAACACGGTGGTCCCGGTCAGCTCCAGCAGACCCGTGCGGAACACCAGCAGGTGGCCGGCGAGATTCCCGCTGTCCACCGTCGAGACGTACATCGGGAGCAGCGGTTTGAGCGAACGCGTGTCGTACCAGTTGTAGAAATGGCCGCGGTACCGCTCCATTTTTCCGAGTGTTCCGAAGGTCTTTTGGGTCCGGTCGAGCAGGCGCGCGACCGAACAGTAGCCGAAGTCGTACGCGGCCAGGTCGGCGAGCAATCCCATGCCAATGTTGGTCGGGCTCGTCCGCGGCGCGATGACCGGGGCCGGATGCTCCTGGAAGTTGTCGGGCGGGAGCCAGTTTTCTTGTTCGGTGACGAACGCCTCGAAATACCGCCACGTTCGGCGGCTGAGCTTTTCGAGGAACACGCGCTGCCTGTCCGACAGGCGCGACGGCGGCGGCGTGAGCGGGCGGCTCAGCCACCATCCGACGACCGGCGAGACGAGCCACAGGTAGAGCATCGGCCAGGCGACCGCAGGCAACTGGCGGCGGGCGAGGAGCAGCAGCAGGACGACCACCAGCGACGTGGCCGGCGCGAACCACATGGAGCGAAAGAATCCTGGCAGATCCGCCCGGGCGCTGCGGTGGGCGTCGCTCGACGTCTTCCACTCCAACAGCTTGCGCTTTGTCCAGAGAACGCGCGCCGAAGTCCGCGCGATCGCGTCGAGGCTCACGTACGCGTCGTACGGAAGGAAGACGAGCGTGAACAGGAATTGGGCCAGGTGCCTGCGCAGCGCGGCCCCTGTCGTGCGGAGGTGCCCCTGGAAGGATACCTCGGCGGGTTTGTGCGCGAGGGTCCCCAACAACGCAACGATCGAGCCCGCCCCGATTGCGGCCAGCACGAGCGCGGTCGCGGCGGCCCCGACCTCGGGGACCAGCAGCCAGGCGCCCAGCAGGAGCACCAACATCGCGACCGGCACGAGGCTGCGGCGGAGATTGTCGAAGATCTTCCACCATGAAAGGCCGGAGATCGGATTGGCGACGTACCGGGCTCCCAGCGCCGGCACGCGCGGCAGCAGCCACCCGGCGATCTGCCAGTCGCCGCGAATCCATCGGTGCCGCCGGCTGACGTCGGCGGGGTAGCGCGAGGGGTATTCCTCGTACAGTTCGACGTCACTGA
Organism: Phycisphaerales bacterium; assembly: GCA_028288945.1. Taxonomy (GTDB): domain Bacteria; phylum Planctomycetota; class Phycisphaerae; order Tepidisphaerales; family Tepidisphaeraceae; genus RYN-428. The sequence goes on along the minus strand of JAQGHH010000049.1, from coordinate 6,165 downwards.
GGAGGCCCGAGCGGGCGTACGCGCTCTCGAGTAGATCGTGACTGAGGACGGCGTTTTCAGGGAACGCCCCACAACTCTGTTCGAAGGAATCGACGTCGTAGATTCCCTTTCCGATGAACGACCCCTCGCCGAAGAGGTCCTGGTAGACGTCCGACACCACGCGCGTGTAGGGGTCGACCCCGGTGTCCCCTGCGAACAGTCGGACGAACCACGAGCGCTGGGCGCTGGGGAGGCTGACGCCGACGCGCGGCTGCAGGATGCTGTAACCTTCGACGACGCGATTGCGCTTGCAGTCGAACACCGGCCGGTTGAGCGGGTGGGCCATCGCGCCGGCCATCTCACGCGCCGAGTCGCGCGGCAATTGGGTGTCGGTGTCGAGCGTGATGACGTACCGCACTCCCGCCAGCAGCGTCGTGTCGCCGACCACGTGGGAGAATCGGTCGCCGCGCCCCCGGAGGATCGCGTTGAACTCCGCCAGCTTGCCACGTTTCCGCTCGTATCCCATCCAGACCCCTTCCTGCGCGTTCCACCGCCGGGGGCGGTGAAAGAGGAAGAAGATGCCGGCGCGGTGGGCCTCGTATTTTTCGTTGAGTTGTTCGATGCCCTCCGCCGCCAGCCGCACCAGGTCCTCGTCCCCCGGCGCGACTTCCGCCGCGGCGTCTTCGAAATCGGTGAGCAGCGCGAAATGGAGGTTGTTGTCGCGGTTCGCCAGGTACCGAACCTCCAGACCGGCGAGCAGATCCTCGACGGTCTGGGGACTTGAGAGCATCGTCGGAACGACGACGATCGTTCGATGCTGCGGCGGGATTCCCTTGCGAAAATCCAGCCGGGGTAACGGGCGCGCCTGCACCATTGCAGTCGCAAACCAGTTGACGACCGCGATGCCGATGTGGACGGCACACATGGCTACGGGAATCAGGAGCCAAAGCAGGGCGGCCCCCACGCCGTGGCGGTGTCCCCAGCCCACGAACGCCGCCATCACGGCTGTAGCAATCATCAGGATTGCCGAAACATAGAAGAGCAGCGGCGAGTGCCGGCCGATCCGCGCGGCGACCGTTCTGGGCGACGGCCGCGCCCTGGTGATCCGCTCGAGCTCGGGGCGGCCGCGATGGATCAGGTAGTAGCCGACGTGGGCCGTCCGGTCTTTGGGATTCCGCCTCGACTGCGTCTGGGCCAGCGCGACCGTCATGCGGGCGACGTCGTATTCGGCCAATCCGCTTCGTTTCGCGAGCTCCTCGACGCCATGGCGGTAACGGTCGCGGGTGGCGAAGTCCATGTCGGCGTAAACCCCGGCGGGGTCACCGTGCAGCGTCTGCTCGACGAGACTGTGGTGTTCGACGAATTCGCGCCAATCGGTGGAGCTGAGGAACCGGAGACTCGTAATGCTGTTGCCGATGGAGACCTGGTCCGCGGCCTGGGCGTGGCCGTCGGCGCGGACGAGTTGCTCGACCGTGAGCCCCTGCTCCGACAGTCGCTGCTCGAGCCAGCCCGTGGCGAAGCTGAAGTACGGGCTCTGCCCCTGTAAATGCCGGGTCAGTTCCGCCAGGAATGCGCCCGACAATGGCGGGTCGGCCCGCGCCATGTCCGCCAACACGAGGATCAAGTTGGTCGGCGCCTGCTCGACCACACTGACCATCCGCTCGGCCCATTCGGTGGCCGCGTCCCGGGCGCGACGCGTCGTTCCGACCCGCACCGCCACCCGGCGCAGGTTCTCGATCAGGGCGAGCCGGAGCACGATCGGCACCGCCCAAAGCTCCCCCAGCTTCAGCGGCTGGACCGTCTGGTAGGAAGCGATGAAAGCGTCAAGGCTGACGGCGTCCAGCCTGCCGTCCACGTGCGAGATCAATTCCAACGCGATCGCGTACGCCCGCGGTTGGCCCGCGTTCTTCCCGTCGGCGAGGCGCGGCAACTCGCGCCCGTACGACCGCGGAAGGTGCCGCCGCGCCGTGCGGATCTGCTCCTCGATCAGGTAGAAGTTGTCCAGCAGCCACTCGGCCGCGGGCGAGATCCGCCGGTTTGCGGTGACGGCGGCGGTGACCAGGTCATAGGTCTGCACCAGGACGCGTTCGTTATCGTGCAGCCGGGCGATCAGCCGGTCGGGTGAAGCCGATGCAGCGAGCTCGTGCGATTCCGCCAGCGCCCGGGCGTGGCGCTCCAGTTGATCGACGCTGTACAGTTCCGACCGTAGCGGTTGCTCTTCCGGTGCCTGGGGTGCGGACGCATCGGTCCGCGTCGATCGTCGCCAGGACGAAAGGCGTTCGAAGCTCTTGGTGATTCCGGGAACATTCACCGGCAACTCTCTTTCAGATGTAATTGCCCCGGACGCCAGCGATGGCGGCGCGAAGATCGCCGCAGGAATAACTAGCCGGATAATCGTTGATCTGATCGATTAAGCCGTAGGGCATGGCGGGGATAAACTCACCCGGGTGGTCGGCATGCTATTCCGTGCACCGACGATGTCAATGCGACAGATACTGGCGCAGCATGCCGCTGGCCACGATGAGATCGCTGGTGGCAGGAAAGTGGTTGAGAGGTTTGACGGTGCGGGGCCGGAACTCTTTCGCGCCCTTCCCGAGCGGCGACCGATCAAGGGATCGTTCTGACGGCCTACGGCAATGAGTCGCACGTCGAGCGAACGTAGGCTGGGGAACTCCTCACCCGTATCGTGGAGCCTGCAAGTTTCCGCAGATTCCGGCATTGTTCCTGCGCCGCGGACCCTAGAGGGGCGATGACGGTGACTACCGCCTTGCGGTCTCGTAGAACGCCGTTCCCGTACCTCCCCGCGTCCGATAACAAGAGCGCGCCGTCCTCCTTCCCGGACGCCCGTCCTTCCGACGCCAAGCAATTGATTGACCAGTCTCAAGAGACTGGCCCGGCGATTGCTCGGTTCCTTTCAGAGCTTCCCCCCACGTCCCTCGTTTGATCACCGTGACCCGACGAATTCGCACTTGGCGCACGGCGGCTTCACTCAAGGACGGTGACCGAGATGAAGGCGACAATCTTCGTTGTGGACGACACCGTCAGTTGCCGCCGCCCGATGGAGCGGCTGCTGAACGCCGAGGGCTACTCGACCCGCAGCGCCACCAACGGGCTTGAGGCGCTCGACGCGCTCCAGTCGTTCATCCCCGACCTGATGCTGCTCGATCTCGCCATGCCCGTGATGGACGGGTTCGAGGTTTTGGAGCGACTCCGCGGCACGCCTCGATGGGCATCGCTGCCGGTCATCGTAGTGACGGGAGAGACGTTACGTGGGGCCGAGCCCCGCGCCCGGGAGCTGGGCGCCCGTGAAGTGTTTCTGAAGGCGAAGTTCAGTTGTGACGACCTTTTCGCTTCGATCCGCCGCGAACTGGCGGCCTCGCAGCCCGTGTGAAGTAACTTGGAGCCAGCATGTCCATTGTAGTAGTGAAACCGGTCGCCGACAGCGACGCCCCGTCCCCGATCGCGGTCCCCATTCCCGCGAAACTCCGGAGGGCCAGGCACGTCCTGCACGCCTTCGCCGCGGTCTTCGGATGGCTGCAACGGCACCTCCCGAAATTCAGGCGCGCCTCGTCCACCCCTTGGGAAGTGCGTATGGCCGAGAAGGGGCGCCACAAGGAGATTCGCCGCGAGTTGCGGGGGCTGTCCCCGACGCATGACCCTTCCACACGCTCGGCGCCCCCGGTCTTGTGAAACGGGCTCTGAGGACCCAAATCCGCAGGATTCATTCCACGGAATCCCTAGGAAACCCTCGACCGGCAGAAACATCATCGCCGGAATACGACTCGCGAATTGCATTCGCCGCCGAACATGTCATGCTTTGCAGATTCTTTTTGAGAGGAACTGCATGCGACTCTCATTTCCCTTTCTGCTCGGCCTTTTCATCGCCCTGAACACCCCGACGCTGCGCGGGGACGAAACCGTCACCGTGGGCGGGGCCGTCGTGCCCGTCGCCAAGGGGTGGACGCAAACCACCAAGGACGGCACCGTCGTCCTCGCGCCGCCCGACCTGCCCCAGGGCGTCGCCTGCACGTTCACACTGTTGGGAGGGGAAACCTTCGACGGGTCCCTTGAGGACCGCCTCAACGCCGAATGGAAGGAGTTCCAACAATTGGGCCGGATGGTGAGCGACGACGGCGGCAAAATCACCGGCGCCGGCGCAGCGGTCGTGACCGCTGGCCGCTCGGGGACGATCGAGATGAAGCAAGGCGTCAACGTCAACGTCTGGCTGCTCGTCATCTCCACGAACGGCCGCATCGAGCGGATGGTTTTCGTCACCACCACCCCCGAAGCGTTTACCAAATACGGGCGGGCCGTCGCGGGGATGATCAACGGCACCAAATACGTGGTCCCAAAAGCTGGTGAACCCGCAAAGGTTGTGGCGAAGGATGCCGGGACGTTCGGCCGCATGCGCTACACGGTCCCCCCGGGCTGGAGCGAAAAGCGGTCCGACAGCGAGGTCGTCCTCTCGCCGGGCGATACGCCGCGGGGAGAATCGCTCGAAGTCGTCATCATGCCCGCGAAGGAGCTCGCCGGCACCCTGTCGGACGCCTTGAAACTCGCCTGGGATGAAGCCGCGGAACAATCCCACTTTACCAAGACCCGCACCGTCAACGGCGGCGCCTACAACACACAGGAGCAAAGGACCTCATTCAAAGGCTGGGAATACATCCGCGCCGACGGGATCATGAGCAATGCGGCCGATCAACACGACTACATCGTGAACCTCACCGTCATCAAGATCAATGACCGCGTCGAGCGCATACTGGTCCGCACCAAACGTAACACGCAGAACCTTCAACTCTACAGCCTGTATCAGGCCCCCGCCTATTACCAGGCGATCCACGAGTTTCTCTTCTCCCTCAAGTTCGACGATTGGAAGGATCCCAAGGTTCAGCCCGGCACCCTCAAAGGCGACGGGATCATCGGCGTCTGGGCGGGCATTACCACCTTCGCCGGAAAGCTGCATACCGCATACGCCATCTTCTACTCCAACGGCCAGGTCTTCTTCGCCAGCCGGTTTCCCTTGCGAGGGTGTCACCAGTTCAACACCTGGATCGATGCCGAGGAGGTGCCCCGCTACTGGGGGACGTACGAGTTCGCAGACGGCAAGGGCTCCCTCAAAATGATCTTTGGTGAGATCCCCGTAGTGGCAAAGGGGGACGACCTGGTGTTCACGACCAACAAGGCCGACCACCGGTTCATTCGCATTCCCGCCGTCGATGGCGCAAAGTTCGACGGCAACTACGCATTCCCAGAATGGAACGGAAAAATCCCCTCGATCCGTTTCACCGCGGACGGCCAATTCGAGGACAACGGCGCGCTCAATCTGCTGCGCATCGAAACGAGCTTTCCCTTTTCCCCGACTGCCGAACCCGGCGGCGGTACCTACTCTGTCAAAGACTACACCCTCCTGTTGGAGTACAAAGACGGCCGAAAGTACCGAATCGCGTTTCCCGGGGCGCCAGGCTATGACCGGAACAATGCCTCCCCCGATTCCCTGCCGATGGGATATGGGGACCAGGTATTGACGAAACGCTGATGCCGTGGTCCGTCTATTCAGGAATGTGGCGTCGGGCACGCCTTGGCGATCGTGCCCCCGCTCAAACGCCGTGGAATGCACCGAAGGCTCGGCGACAATCCACTCGCTCCAGGTGTTCGAACTCGAGTCGATCTGGAAGGAAATCCCGAAATGATTCGTCCCCGATCGTAGGGCGCGCCCGCGCCCCGTGGCCGTGCCCATCCTTCAAAACGTAAAGCCGATTCGTTAACCTATCCCAATACCATGAAACACCACCTCTTCGCCCTAATCGTCTGCGCGATCGCCCTTGTGACCGGCTGCGACAAGCCAAAAAATACCACGGCCGCCCAAGGGGGCGGGACGCCTTCGGAGGCCAAGGCCAACGGGACCATCGGCGTCTCGCTGTTGACCCTGGACAATCCATTTTTCAAAGTGATCGGCGATTCCATCGCCGCCGAAGGCAGGAAACGCGGCTATGACACGATCGTCGTCAGTGGCGATAAGGACGTCGCCAAGCAAAGCAACCAGATCAAGGACTTCATCGTCAAGCGCGTGAGCGCGATTGTGCTCAGCCCGTGCGATTCCGCGTCGATCCTCCCCGTCATCCAGGAGGCGAACGCCGCGGGCATTCCTGTCTTCACCGTGGACATCCCGTGCAACGAGCCGGG
>JAQGHH010000131.1 GCA_028288945.1 Phycisphaerales bacterium | reverse complement strand
GTTACAAGGAATCGGGCGTCAGCAACTACGCAGGCATCTGGGCGTTTAATGGAGACACCTATTCTCCCCCGCTCGACGTGAAGCGCAACCCAATTAGCACGTACCCCAACTGGAGCCAGAGCGTCACCGTGCAGACGGTCGCCGCCAACAACGTCAATTCGGCACGGCCCAACGACATCACCGTTCCGACCGCCAAGGTCACCGTCACGATCAAGCATGCAGGCCATTTCGTCTACCAGACAAGCTGGCTCGCGATGGCCCCCGATCCCCCGTGAATTGGGCATGAACGCTCTTTAGTCTCAATCGCCGAAAGAGGCCGACCATGCAACAACCCACGCAGACGTACAAATTCCGCCGTACACAAAGTCGCCGGCACGGCGTCGCGTCCCTCCTGGCGATGCTCTACCTAATGCTCTTCACGGCATTGGCCGTCGGCTTCTACAGCGCGACGACGATGTCGGTGCAGATCTCCAAGAACGAGCGCAGCATCGAGCAGGCGCAGCTCGCCGCCGAGTCGGGATTGCAGTTTGTCCGCTATCAGCTCGGGTGCATCAACGTGCCCGCCGCCACGCCCGACGCTTCGCTGCTGACCACCGTGGCCGGCCTGTTGGAGACGCAGATCGGCGGCACCGCCAACATGAACGGGCATCACGTTTCCGTGAGCAGCGGCGTGATCTACATCCCCGCGTCCAATGAATACACCATGATGGACTCGACGACCAACGCCCAGTTCCGCGCGGCGATCTGGCAGTCGGGCTCGTTCCTGGTGTTGAAGGTGACCGGTTACGGCTCCAACGGAACCGTCGGCCGGGCCGTGCAGCTTCAGTTCCAGAAAGCCATGCACGCCAGCACGATTTTCAACTACGGCGTCGCCAGCAAAAGCGCGATCTCCATGGCCGGCAACGTGAAAATCATGGGCGCCACCGACCCCACCAAAGGGAGCGTCCTCTCCGCCACCGCCGGCAACACGCCACTCACCATGACGGGCGGCCCGCAGATCTCCGGCGACTTCTCCTACACCAACGCCAGTGGCTCCAACACGTACGCCAACGGCTCCATCGCCGGGCTCGGTCAATCAAGCGCCAACTTTTCGCAGCACGTCCACGCCGGCGTGACGCCGCCCTTGTTCCCCACCATCGACACCAGCAGCTATGCCACCTACGCCACGAACACATACAGCGCCGGCGGCGGCGGCAAGGGCGCCCCATCACTCGTCAACACGATCATCCCACCCAACACGAACCCCAGCTTCGCAGGGGGCACCACGATCAAGGGCGTCCTCTACATCCAGACGCCCAACAAGGTCACCTTCTCCGGCGACGTCACCATCCAGGGCGCGATCGTCGTCCAGAACAATCCCACGGGCGACCCGACCACCAACAGCATCAGCTTTAGCGGCAACGTCAGCGCCACTTCGATCGGTACCCTCCCCGCCAATGCCACTTACCCCGCGGGCGAGCGCGGACTCACCGGCGCTTTCCTTCTCGCTCCCAACTTCGCCGTCAGTTTCACGGGAAACTTCGGCACGATCGGCGGCTCCATCGTCGCCAGCAAGTTCAGTCTCTCGGGTAACGCGGGCGGAACGGTCCAGGGCACCGTCATCAACCTCAACGACACCGCGATGAGCCTGTCGGGTAACAGCGACATCATCATCGCCAGCACGGGCACCACCAACTACCCGACCGGTGTCGTGTTCGGCAGCAAATTCGCCCCCCTGCCGGGTACTTACGAAGAGGTGGCACCATGAAGACGGCTGTTCACAAATCCTCTGCTGACCCGTCGAATGGAGCGTGGAACGTGAAACGTGAATCGGGCAATCATCGCTCGCGCGCATTGGCCCGTTCCGGCTTGAGCCTGATCGAGACGATGATCAGCGTATCCATCTGCACGGCATTGATGGTCGCTGTGGCGGCGGCGTTCAAAGTTTCCGCCAACGCCATTGACATGAACGACACGTTCTTCCGTTGCTCGCAAGGCAGCCGGGTCACGATGAATCAGATCCTCACCGAGATGCGCCGCGCCGACGCGGTGCAGGTGGACACCGCCGCGGGGACGATTCAGATCATCCGCCCCGCCAGCGCCCTGGCCCCCAACGAGATCTATCGCCAGTTCGCCTACGACTCGACTAATAAACGGGTGACGCTCCAGATCTTCTACGCCAACAACGTGGTGAGTCCGGCCTACGAGTTGGCGAACAATGTATCCGCCGCGAACTTCGGCCCCGCGGACATGGGCACCGACTACAACCTCACCCTCGTCGCCGTCCGCATCCCCGTGACGCTGACCTGCTCGGCGGGAGGCAACGTCGTCACCCTATGCGGAGCGGCGGCGCCCAGGCGGGCGCAGCAGTTTTGAGCGGCCGAATCCAGATTGCAAAACGCAAATTGCAAACCTGAATGGAGGCAACGCCAGGCCGCCATCCTCAATTCTCATTTCGCAACTACAAATCTCTCCGCCGGCGCACTCCCGAACCGTCCTTTCTCATTTTGCCGCCTCAATTCCGCCTCTGACCGACCCCTCCGCCCTGTGCACCCCCAATCCTGATCCCTTTTCCGACGTGATCCCTTTCCCCTGGTTCCCAGGGCCCGCTCCCAGCAGACCAATGCCCCAACCGCCGACCTCCACCGACGGATGAACGATCGGGCCGAGAAACACGCCTCCCAATCATTCACCGCCCCCTCACCACCCCCGTTTTCGATAGCGCCAACGCCACTTTTGAACGATTTGAATGATTGTGAACGATTTTTTCAGAGGGGGTATCCGCCCGCCCGAGCCCCCGCACCCCCCGCACCCAACGTCCCTGACCGATGCCCCTGACCGACCCCTTCGGCCTGCGCAACGGCCACCCCCGTTTCCAGCCCGCGGCGGGGGTTTTGTCACCCGTTTTGACCAATTGTGACCGAAAATGACCGATTAAAAGGCACTCTTCACAACGAATTCGATAAACTACATGAGAATATCGAAATTCCCATAAGCCACGGATCAGAAGCAGGTTAGCCAAACCAAACCTAACGGACCCGAGCAAGCAGCCGATCCCCCCTTCACGGCGGGGCTAAGCGGCGCAGAGCCGCCGATCGAAACCAATGAACTCGCCGCCGCGCCGCCCCGGATCTGCTCGCGCTCTGCGGGAAGTGAAACACCGTTGGACATGGTGGCCCCTACTCTCTTCTGACTCCTTCTCCCCTCCTGCAGGGAAGGATTTGGACCGCCAAGGCGCCAAGACGCCAAGACGCCAAGAATTGAATCCCTTTGGCGGCTACTTCACTAAAAGACGTTGTGCCTTTTTTGTCCCCCCGTTTTTATTGAAGAACAGTCAATCCCACCAAAAGAAGAATTCCTGGGTTCTGCGCAGTTCCGCCGTCAGTTCTTTAACCGTACCCGCGCCTTGGTCAACGATGTCTGGGCAAAACTTATACATTCGCTCTGCCAAAGCAGCCGGTTTCAAGAGTTTGGAAGTAAACTTTCCTTTCAGGAAATCGAAGCCAACTCCGGTCAGCACGAAGGGCTGCTCTTTTT